>DASQMY010000089.1:0-14020 GCA_035645255.1 Mycobacteriales bacterium | reverse complement strand
GACGCCTCGGCGCAAATCGCTCAGCACGCCGCCGCTCGGCATGCCGCGTCGCGCCGAGCGATTTGCGCCGAGGCGTCGCAGCCTGGGGCGTGATCGGCGACACTGGCCGGCATGGGACTGAGCCGCGCCGCCGTCGTACCTCTGGTCGTCGCACTGCTCTGCACCGGCGGCCTCGCCGTCGCGCCGCGGGCGCAAGCGGCGACGACATGCACCACGAACCCGTTCACGGCGTCGTTCGTGTCGACGCTGCGTGCTCAGCATCCCAGCCAGCGGTTCACCGCCGCGGTCTACGAGACGCGGACCCGCTGCTGGTACCACCTGAACCGCGACCTGACGATCTCGACCGCATCGGTGATCAAGGCGGAGATCATGGGCGCGACGCTCCTGAAGGCGCAGCGCGCGGGACGAGCGGTCTCGACCTGGGAGCACAACCGGATCCACCCGATGATCACCTACTCGCACAACAACCCGTACGCCTCCGACCTCTACTGGCACGTCGGCGGCACGTCCGGCATGTCGGCCTTCTCACGTGCTTCCGGCGCGTACAACACCCAGCACTCGGCGACGTACGGCGCGACGATCACCACCGCCGTGGACCGCACCAAGGTGTCCCGCGCCCTGCTGTACGGCATCGGCCCGCTCGGCGCGACCGCGCGGTCGCGCGCCTGGACCTACATGTCGCGGGTGCACCCGACCCAGCGGTGGGGCATCACCGCCGGCGTGCCGGCGGGCTACCAGGTCGCGCTGAAGAACGGCTTCTACCCGTCGCGGGGTTGGGGTTGGCGGCTGGGATCGACCGGTTTCGTCCGCCGTACCGGCAGCAGCCACGGCTACGCGATCACGATCATGACCGACCGCAACTCGGGGCACTACCCGGGGATGACGCTGGTCGAGAAGATCTCCCGCCGGGTCTCCGGTGTGCTGCTCGGCGGCACTCCGGCACCGCGCATCGTGACGCGTTCGGTGTGCACCAGGACGGTCGCCGGCGAGTCGTGGACGACGGTCGCCCGCCGCGTCGGCGTCTCGTCGACCCGCGCTTACCTGGTACGCCGGGTCAGCGGCGGCAACCCGTACCCGCTGCAGGGACAGCGCGCCTGCTCGCCGGACCTCAGGCCCGCCTAGCTCCTGGCCTGCCCCGGCAAAATGATCGCCCTGGCAGCTTCCCGCCGTAGGCGAGTCGCGGGGAAGTCCTGCATGGCGGCGGGTGGGCAGAGCGCCCTCTCGGGACGGCGAGGTTGAGTGGCGACGTGGGCGGCGTCGTGCCGGTGCGGAGCGGCATGCACTCACCCGGCTTGCCGCTCAACTGCTCGCGGCACCTGCCACGTCCACTGAGCTGACGAGCCGATGGGCCGGTCGCGGTGCGCTGCGGCCGGCTTTCGGCGTACCGGCGTCCGGTCGGGCAGTGGCGACCCGCCGCCCCGCAGTCGGGTTGCCCGGTGCCGCTACCTGTTGGTCGGCTGCCGGTCCGCCTGCTGCATCAGATCGACGGTGCCGGGCTGCGCGGGTGGCGGCTCTGCCGGCTGTTCGGCGGCGGCGGCAGCCGGCACGGCCGTCGGGGCCGGAACGGTGGACTTCGGCTCGCGGAGGAAGAAGTAGGTCACCGGGACGATGTAGAGCGCCCACGCGAGCACCTGCTCGAGCGACGGGCGGGGGTCCCAGCCGAAGAGGCCGCCGAGGAACTTGCCGACCTGGGTGCGGTTGGTGAGCCAGTCGACCCCGGTGAGGTTGTAGACCGCGTCGTTGACGCTGCCCAGATCGCCGCTCGCCTGCAGGAAGAGCACCGTCTTGGCGCAGAGCCCGGCGGCGAAGACCACCACGATCATGCCGGTGATCCGGAAGAACGCGCGCATCGGGATCCGCCGGCCGCCCCGGTAGACCATCAGGCCCAGCACGATCGAGATGGCCAGCCCGATCAGGCCGCCGATCAGCACGTCCGTGGAGTTGGCCGTCGTCGTCGCCGCGATCAGGAACAGCGCCGTCTCGATGCCCTCGCGGAGCACCGCGAAGAACGCGACGAGCATCATGCCGCGCGCGACCTGCGCGGAGTGGATCGCGTCGTCGATCTTGTGCTCGAGCTCGCCCTTGATCGCCCGGCTCTGCCGGCGCATCCAGAAGACCATCCAGGTCAGCACGGCGGCAGCGGACGCGGCGATGGCCGCGAACGCGCGCATCCGCGCGGCGCCCCTGAGATCGCCCACCGTGAGGTGCAGGACCACGCCGAGGAGGACCGACAGCCCGACCGCGGCGGCTACGCCGACCCAGACGTAGCGGCCCAGATCGAGCCGGCCGGTGCGGCGAAGATAGGCGAAGACGATGGCGACGATGAGCGACGCCTCGAAGCCTTCGCGGACCAGGATCAGCAGTGATTCGCCCATAGTTGGGGGACCCTAAGAGGTAAAGGCGCCCTTAGTCCAGTCCGCTACTCGGGTGATTCGGTGACGACTTCGCCAAAGGTGACCGTCACGCTGGTGAACCCGAGGGAACCGAGCATCGACGTGAGCATCGACCGGGTGTTCTCCTCGGCGCGGGGCAGGATGCCGCTCGCGGGGTCGCTGGCGGCGGCGCGCATCCGCTCCTCCGCCTTGATGTACAGCGGCCGGTCGCCCTCCTTGTCGCCCGAGAACAGCTCCTTGCCCTTGTTGAGCAGGCCGCTGTCCTGGTCGACGACGTAGCTGCCCGACGGGTCGACCCGCACGTCGCCGAGCGTGGCGCGCGGCAGCCGTACCGTCACGGTCCGGCGATCGCCCGAGACGGTGAGGTTCTCCGGCTTGATCTGGGAGAAGTCGACGACACCGTCCGCGCTGCCCTTCGCCACGAAGAGGGTGCGCTCGCCGTTGAGCCAGTCCGGCACGTACTTCGCGTCCTTCTCGATGTCGACGATGACCTCGAAGTGGCCGGTCGCGGCGCGGTAGCTGCTGAGGTCCTCGAGCGACTTGAGCAGCGGCGGGCCGGTGCGGTCGACGGTCTCCGTGGCGAACGGGTTCTTCAGGCTGGGCAGCCAGTCGGGCAGCTTGACGACTCCGACCGCGAACAGCAGCGCGATCGCGAGGACCAGCGTGAGTAGACCACCGCTGCGCCGCGTGTGGTGCTCACCACCGCGGAACTGAGAACCCCAGGCGGCCATCGAACGGACCCTTCAACGGGGGCAGGCAGCCGATCGGCTGCCCGGTGTCGCCAAGCACAACGTCAGACCCGGCAAGCGCAGTCCCGTTACCGGTCCTACCCACCGTGGCGACCCGGTGACCCTTTCCCTGACCGGTGCCGCCGCATATTCGCGTGCCCGCCCCCTGGACCCTGTGGCATGGTCCGGTACGGCGTCAGCCACGTCAGGCGAGAGGAGGTGCGGATGATGTCCCCCACTGTTCCCGTGCCTCCCGCGACCCACTGACGGTCGGCGCGTGCGGGCGCGGTCCACGACGAAGGCCCAGACATGACATCGCTCGTTCACCACATCACGTTCAGCTGTCGCGACCCGTACCAGCTCGCGTTGTTCTGGCAGCAGGTCACCGGCTACCTGGACGACCCGGAGGAGCCCAACGAGCCGGGTGCCGACGAGGCGTACCTGGAGCCGCCCGGCGGCGGGACGGCGCTGCTGTTCGTCCAGGTTCCGGAGGAGAAGACGATCCGCAACCGCGTGCACCTCGACCTGATGCCCACCGACCTCACTCGCAACGAGGAGGTCGACCGGCTGCTCGCGATCGGCGCGACGCTCGTCGACGACCGCCGTACGCCGGAAGGGCGCGGCTGGGTGGTGCTCGCCGACCCCGAGGGCAACGAGCTGTGCGTCGAGGGCAGCGCGGCGGAGCGCGCGGCGATCGGCTGACGGCTCCCGGCGCGGCCTCAGTCGGCCGAGGCCGCGCCGGCCAGCCGGGCGCCCATGTCGCGTGCGGCGTCCCGCAGCTCCTGGGGCGCCACGATCCGGTACGGCGCCTCGAGCGCGGTCAGGTGCCGCGCGTACCAGAACGGCGACTCGGTCGTTCCGAGCAGCCGGGTGCGGCCGTCCGCCGTCGGCTCGAGCCGGCCGACGCTCCGCCTGATCCAGCGCGCGACCTGCTCGACCGGTGCGTCGATGACGACCTCGACGTCGTACCCCCAGCCGGTGCTCATGTGCTCGTCGATCGTCGCGGCGGCGTCCAGCCCCTCAGGCGCGGTGAACCCCTTCTCGAGTACGGCTGGCGCGGCAATCCGATCCACGCGGAGCACCCGCCGCGCGTCGCTGGCGTGCGACCAGCAGAGCAGGTACCACCTGCCGCGCCAGACCGACACCGCCCAGGGGTCGACCTCCATGACCAGTCCCTCGCGGAGCCGGTAGGTGAACCGCACCCGCCGCTGCGCCTCGGCGGCCCGCACCAGCGCGACGAGGGTCTCGGGGTCGGGCTGCTCGGGCATCGCGCCGGTCTGCGCGGCGGTGACGTGGCGGATGGCCGCCACCGCCTCGGCGAGCGACCGGGGCAGCACGCGGACGATCTTCCCGATCGCACTGCCCACCGGGTGCGCCGGGTCGGCGGCTCCGGAGTCGCCCTGCACCACCGCCATCGCCAGCCCGAGCGCCTCGGCCGACGTCAGCATCAGCGGCGGCGGCCGGCTGCCGCGCCCGAGCCGGTAGCCGCCGTACCGGCCGGTCGTCGACTCGATCTGGATCCCGGCGTCGCGCAGCAGCCGGACGTACCGGCGAACCGCACGCTCAGTCACGCCGAGGCGCAGCGCGAGCCGCTCGGCCGAGACGCCGGGGCTGTCCTGCAGCGCCTCGAGCGTGCTGAGGGCGCGGGCCGTGGGGCTGATCGTCTCCACGCCGTGACAACCGCCTTCCCGGACGATTAGCGTCCGGAGTCGACAGTAGCGTGCCGGGCATGGATGAGATGACGTTCGCGGAACTGCCCATCGTCGGCGACGAGACCGGCCTGCTGCTCGGTGTCCTCGACCGCACCCGCCGGGTCTTCGCGTGGAAGACCGGCGGCCTCGACTCGGTCGGCCTGCGAACCAGCCTCGGCCCGTCCTCGGTGACGCTCGGCGGCCTGGTGAAGCACCTGGCGCTGGTCGAGGACTTCTGGTTCACCAACCGGCTGTCCGGGCGCAACCCGGGCCCGCCGTGGGACGGGGTCGACTGGGACGCCGACCCGGACTGGGAGTGGCGTTCCGCGGCAGACGACTCGCCGGAGGAGCTCTACGCGCTCTGGCGCGGCGCCGTCGAGCGGTCCCGGGCGAGCGTCGCCGAGGCGCTGACCCGCGGTGACCTGGGTCAGCTGGTGGCGTGGGGCGACGCATCCGATGAGCGCGTGAACCTCCGCCGGCTGGTCGTCGACATGATCGACGAGTACGCGCGGCACAACGGGCACGCCGACCTGATCCGGGAGTCGCTGGACGGCCTGGTCGGCGAGGACCCGCCACCGTCCGGCCCGCGCGAGCCGGAGCCGGCGACCGCCTGACGGCGGCCGGCTGGTTTCGCCTCGTCGGCCTCCGCGCGCGATGCTGTGCCCCGCCATGACGAGCGGCCGGGCGCGGTCGCCGGAGCGAGGAGCCAGCCGATGGGCACCGACATCGACGTCGTGCTGGACGACGGCCGCACCCTGCACGCCTACGACGCCTCGGCTGACGGCGCGCCGGGCGGAGTGCCGGTCCTCTGGCACCACGGGACGCCCAACGTCGGCTCGCCGCCGGTGCCGCTGCTGCCGGCCGCCGCCGAGCGCGGGCTGCGCTGGGTGTCCTACGACCGGCCGGGCTACGGCGGTTCGACGCGCCGCCCCGGCCGCGACCTGGCCTCCGCTGCGCAGGACGCCGCCGCCGTCGCGGACGCCCTCGGCATCGAGCAGTTCGCCGTCATGGGCCACTCCGGCGGGGCCAACCACGCGCTGGCCTGCGCCGCGCTGCTGCCCGACCGGGTCCTCGCGATCGTCTGGGGCTCCGGTCTGGCGCCGTACGACGCCGCGGGACTCGACTGGTTCGCCGGCGTCTCGCCCGCCGGCACGGCCGAGCTGCGGGCCGCCGCCGACGGCCCGGAAGCACTCGAGCGGCTGCTCGCGACGAGCGAGTTCGACCCGGAGCAGTTCACGCCGGCCGACCATGCGGCACTAGCGGGCGAGTGGTCCTGGCTCGGCACCGTCGCCGGGCAGGGGCTGGCGAACGGCCTGGGCGGCATGGTCGACGACGACGTCGCCTACGTCACGCCGTGGGGGTTCGACGCAGGGCCGGTGCGCCCGCCGATGCTGCTGCTGCACGGCGGTCAGGACCGCATGGTGCCGAGCGCGCACAGCGAGTGGGTCGCCCGGCGCAACCCGTCGGCGGAGCTGTGGCTCCGGCCGGACGAAGGCCACGTCTCGGTGCTGCGGCACGCCGTACCGGCGCTGGACTGGCTCGCGGACCGCGTCGGGTCGCGCTGAGCACGCGCACCGCGGCGGCTATCGTCAGCCGCCGATGAAACACCAGAAGCGGCCGGCTGCCGGCTACGCCATGGCGCTCGCCGCGGCGGCGCTGTTCGCCGTCAACGGCACGGTCGCCAAGACTGTGCTCAGCGGCGGGCTCGACGCGACCGGGCTGACCGCACTCCGCACGCTCGGCGCGTTCATCGGGCTGGCCGCCTTCCTCGCCGTCACCCGCCCGGCCGCGCTGCGGCTTACCTGGCGGGAGGTGCCGTTCCTCGCGCTGTACGGCGTGGTGGGCGTGGCGTTCACCCAGTGGCTGTACTTCGTCGCCATCGGCCGGCTGCCGATCGGCGTCGCGCTGCTGCTGGAGTTCACCGCCCCGGTGCTCATCGCGGTCTTCGCCCGCTTCGTGCTGCACGAGCCGGTCGACAACCGCGTGTGGTGGGCGCTCGCGTTGGCGCTCGCCGGCCTGGGGCTGGTCGCCCGGGTGTGGCGCGGCGGCACGCTGGACGGGATCGGCGTCACCGCCGGACTGCTCGCCGCGGTCGCGCTGTCGGCGTACTACCTGCTCGGCGAGCGGGCCGTGGCCACCAGAGACCCGGTGTCGCTGACCTGCTGGTCGATGGCGGCGGCCGGGCTGTTCTGGGCTGTCTTCCGCCCGCCGTGGAGCTTCCCGGCCGAGACGTTCACTGGCCGGCTGGTGCTGGGCGGGCCGCTGCCTGACGTGTCGGCGCCGGGCTGGGTGCTGGTGCTGTGGGTCGTCGTCGCCGGGGCGATCGTTCCGTTCTCCCTGTCCATGGGCGCACTGCGCCACCTCCCTGCGACGACCGTCGGCGTCATCGCGATGGCCGAGCCGGTGCTGGCCGGCGCAGTGGCGTGGGTGTGGCTGGGCGAGTCGCTCGCCGCCGTACAGCTGGTCGGGTCGGCTGCGGTGATCGTCGGCATCGCGCTGGCCCAGACGGCGCGGACGAAGCATCCGATGACGGCGGCGGACGTGCCGATCCCCGCGCCGAGCGCCGCGGGCGAGCAGCCGCGTTAACCGACTTCGCTGCCAGCCGGGCCGGACCGCGGTCGCCAGTCGAAGACCAGGATCGTCGCGTCGTCGCGCAGGTGCCCCTGCTGGTAGTCGAGCAGCGCCTCGACGGTGTGCCGCACCGCCTCGTGCGGCGGTTCGCTGGCCGTCGCGCCGATGACACCCTCCAGGCGCTCCTCGCCGAACTCGTCGTGTCCGCCGGCCGGGGCCGCCTCGAGCACGCCGTCGCTGACGATCATGAGCCGGTCGCCGGGCTGCAGGTCGACCGGGACCTCGTCGTAGTGGGTCATCTCGAACAGCCCGAGCGGCAGCTGCGCGGGCAGCTCGAGCGGAGTCACCCGGCCGCTCCGCAGCAGGTACGGCGGCGGGTGGCCGGCGGTGACGGCGATGGCGGCGCCGCTCGCCATGTCGATCTCCATCGAGAATCCGGTGACGAACTGCGCGCCGCCGAACTGCCGGTAGATCGCGCGGTCGGCCTGCGCCGCACGCTCGCCCAGGGTCGCACCGGCGCGCCGGGCGTTGCGCAGCGCGGTCATCCCGAGCGCGCCGAGCAGGCTGGCGTTGACGCCGTGCCCCATCGCGTCGATGGCCGCGATGCAGACGGTGTCGCGGTTGATGACCCAGTCGTAGTTGTCGCCGCCGACGTCGTACGCTGGCACCAGCTGGCCGGCGAGCGCGAACTGCTCGGACGCGAACGCCTGCACCGGCTGCATCGCCCACTGCATCTCGGCTTCGAGGGTGAGCGGCTTGCGGCGCCGGGCCTGCTCGAAGACATCGGTGTAGTTGGTCGCGGCCTGCATGACGTAGGCCAGCGTGGTGGCGACGCCTTCCAGACCGCGCAGCGCGTCGGCGTTCGTCGGCTCCGCCAGCACGACGCTGAGCACGCCGATGCGCTCGGCCCGCAACGTGACCGGCACGTGGATCCGGACGTCGTCACCCGTCGGTACGGCGACGGTCGCCTGGGTGGCGAAGCACCGGCCCGCGTCGCTGCCGACCAGCGGCACCCACTCGCCGACCACTGCGCGGTCGCCGGGGCGCAGCGACCGCAGCTCCTTGAGGTCGTAGTCGGCGAGCAGCAGCGCGACGTCGGACGCGCCCGCCTCCTTCTGCAGGAAGGAGCCGAGGACGTCGAGCAGGTCGGCAGGGAACGCCTCGTTGAGGCGCGGCAGCAGGTCACCGACGCGGTCGTTGAGCGACAAGCGACACCTTCCCCGATCTCCCCGTTGCGTACTGGTGTGCTCAGGTTAACGCCGGGCGCCCCTGCAGACACCGGCGGTCGACGAGCGGCGTGGTGCGCTCGGTCAGCGCCGCCGGCGGCCGGGCGCCGGGGGCAAGGAGGGGTCGACCGAGTGACTGCAGCCCTGCTGGAGCGCGGCTGGAGCCATCCCCCTCGGCGGCCAGCGTCCCACCGACTCGAGCGCTGAGGTCAGGTGCAGAAGCGCGGCAGGTGGTGCGCGAGCTGGAGCGCCCAGGACGGCCAGTCGTGGTCCGCCGTCTCGTCCCAGACGTCCAGCTGGTGGTGGATGCCGCGCGCCTCGAGCGCCGCGGCCAGCCGGCGGGTCGCGTTCAGCGCGCCCAACGCGTGCTCCTCGGGGCCCGAACCGCTGACGAGCACGACGTTGACCCGGTCGCGCAGCCAGTCCAGCTGGTGGTCCTCCAGCGAGTTCAGGTAGTCGATCGCGCCGCCGCCGCCGGCGTCGGCGTAGCAGCCGCTGAGGCAGATGGCCGCCGGGAAGAGGTCGGCGCGCCGGAGCGCGAACCTCGCCGCCTGGACCGCGCCGGAGCCGGCTCCAGTCACCACCATCTCGATCGGGCCGGAGCAGTCGGCGTAGACGAAGGGGACGACGTTGTCGAGGATCCACGACTGGTACGACGCCTTGCGCGCCGCATCGTCGTCCGGTGCGCCGTCGCGCGTCGGCCACGACTCGGCCGCAGGACCGTCGACGCAGTAGAGCTTCGCCGCGCCGCCCTCGACCAGCCCGCGGACACCTTCGAGCAGGCCGTTGGCCTCGCACTCCCACGCCCGCCCGGTGGCGGACGGGAAGACGAGCACGGGTCGTCCGTAGTGGCCGAGCGCGATGACGTCACCCGCCCCGCCGAACTCCGGTGCCTCGACCTGCGCGTGGTCACGTCTCATCGGCGAAGATCTGCCGGCGGGGGTCGCCAAGCGGTCGAAGTCGGCATGATGCCGGACAGACTAGCGGCAACCGAGGCCGCTCCCGACCGCCGTCCGTGGCCGCGAAGACTTCCGCCCACCCGCAGGAGATCCGACGTGACTGGCGAACTCGACTGGGGTAGGACTAGTCCATAGTGACTAGTCCGTCCTGACCAAGTCCGGACAGGCGCGCGCGGGGCGCCGACCGGCCGGAGCCGAAGATCGAGGTACCTGGCATGCGTCACCGTCTGGCAGCGTCCGTGTCCGCACTCGCCCTCGCCGCCGTGGGCGCCGTCGGCTCGTCGACCTCCGCCGACGCGCTCCCCGGGACGTGGACGTCACCCAACGTCGAGCACCTGCTCAACATCCCGGACGCCGCCGCCGTATCGGCCAAGTTCGTCAACGACGCGGACGGCAAGGCGCGGTGGATGTACCTGTCCACCTGGCAGGGCCTGTCGATCTACGACGTGTCCAACCCCGCGCTGCCGCTGCTGACCGGCAAGCTGCCGCTGCCCAACTTCGAGAACGAGGACATCGACGGCAACGCGAACATCGCGATCGTCTCCACCGACGGGCTGACCGGCGGCGTCGTCTACATCATCGACACGACCAACAAGCGGCTGCCGGTGATCAAGTCCACCTACGTCGCGGAGGAAGGCGCCGGCCACACGTCCAACTGCGTGGACAACTGCGAGCGCTACATCTACACAGCCACCGGCGAGCGGCTCAACGTCGTCGACATCGCCGACCCGGCCAACCCCAAGATCACGCTCGTCGACTGGGACCCGGCGGTCGGCCCGGCGCACGACGTCGACCAGGACGAGGCGGGCATCGTCTGGATGACCGGCTACAACGGCGGCGCCGGTTTCGCGATCCACCCGCTGACCGAGGGCGTCAGCGACGCGATCCGGCTCAAGACCGCGGGCGCCTCGCCGACCAACCCGGTCAAGATCACCGACATGGTCGTGAACGGCGTCAACGTCGGCTCCGACCCGGCCGTCAACGACTTCATCCTGCACAACTCCAAGCGCGAGCTCGGGACGTCGTACACGCAGACCAGGGGCGCCTCGCGCATCGGCTCCGGCGGTGTGCTCGCGGTGACCGAAGAGGACTACGTGCCCAACTGCGAGGGCCAGGGCCGCTTCCACACGTTCGACGCGACCGGCTCGGTGACCAAGGGCGAGCCGCTGGAGCTGCTCGACACGTTCAAGCTCGCCGAGGGCACGCTCGACCCCGTGGCCGGCGAGCGGGCGCTCGGGACGGTCTTCTGCTCGGCTCACTGGTTCACCGTGAAGGACAACATCGTGGCGATCGGCTGGTATGGCGCAGGGACCCGCTTCCTGGACATCTCCGACCCGCGCGACATCCGCCAGGTCGGGTACGCCGTGTCGGTCGACCAGCAGACGTGGGCGTCGTACTGGGTCCCGGGCAGCGACTACATCGTGTACTCGGTCGACGTGGAGCGCGGGCTGGACGTGCTGCGGTTCACTCCGGAGCCCGACCGCAAGCAGCACAAGGCGCCGGCGCCGAAGCGGACCAAGACCAGCTTCCTGGCGCCCAACCCGGCCCTGCTCGGCGGCCTCGCCTACGCCTGTCCGATCAAGCCCGCTGAGCCGCTCGGTTAGGACGCCGGTCGACCTCGCGGGTCCCGGACCCGGCGCGATCATGTGTGTGTGATTCCTTGATCAACTGAGCGTGCGTGACGCCCTCGATCGCACACACATGATCAGCAAGCAATCAAGCGGGCCGGTGGGATCAGGTCGGGCGTGGATCGGACCGTCAGGGCGTTCCATTCGGCGCCCAACCTGATCCACGCCGGAGGAAGCGGCGGCGCGCGAGCCGACGCGAAGCGCGAAGCCGCCAACCGCGCGACATCACGCCAACTGCTTGATTATGTGCGGACTGTGACGAATGGTGTAGGTGTGACCCTTCTCTCCGGGCCGTACGCTGCTGCGGCGGTCCTGCTGGTGATCGCCGGCGCCCCCAAAGTGGTCAAGCCTGGTACTACGGTCCTCGCCCTGCGCTCGGTCAAGGCACCGGCGAGCGCGACCGCCGTACGGATCTTCGGCGCGGTGGAGGTGCTCATCGGGCTGGCCGCCGTCACGGTCGGCGGGCGGATCCCGGCGGTACTGGTGGCAACGTCCTACCTCGCGTTCGCCGCGTTCGTCGCCTACGCGCTCGCCCGCGGCGGCGTCCTGAGCTCATGCGGCTGCTTCGGTAAACCCGACACCCCACCAACGCGTCTGCACATCGTGACCAACATCGCCGCGGCAGCGACCGCGATCGCAGTCGCGGTCAACCCGCCCGACCGTCTTGCCGACATCGTGACCGTGCAGCCGATGCACGGAGCGCCGTTCCTGGCGTTGACCGCGGTGTGCGTCTGGTTCGCCTACCTCGCGCTAGCCGAGCTCCCCAAGCTTCGGCCGCAGCCGATTCCAACCGCCGGGAGAGTCCGCCGATGAGCCAGCGCCTGGTCGACCGAGCGTCGAGCTACCTCGAGTCGCGGTCGAGTCGTCGCAGCTTCCTGATGCGCACCGCCGTCGTGGGCTCCGCGCTCGCCGCCGCTCCGCTGCAGTACCTGCTCAAGCCAGGGACGGCGTACGCCGCGCTGTGCGGGCCGAGCGCGAGCTGCAGCTCCGGCTGGACGGTCTTCTGCTGCACGATCAACAAGGGCGTCAACAAGTGCCCGCCCGGCACGTTCGTCGGCGGCTGGTGGAAGATCGACTCGTCGCCGTACTGCTGCTCCAGCGGGAGCCCGGCGGCCCGCTACATCATCGACTGCCAGGGCAAGTGCAAGTGCACCACCGGGTGCAGCGGCAGCGACCACTACTGCAGCTCCGGCTGCCAGACCTGCCGGTGCCGCTGCGGCCCGAGCGGCCAGTGCGACCAGCGCCGCGCCTGCTGCAACAACTTCCGCTACGGCCAGTGCCACCAGGAGATCCGCTGCGGCGGCGCGGTCGCGTGCCGCGTCGTGACGTGCACCGCGCCGTACCGGCTGTACGACGAGTGCGGCTCGACCAACGCGACCGACAACCGGACCCGCTACCACAACGCGCCGTGCCTCAACGGGCCGTGCTAGGAGCGCCGTGCCAGCCCTCGTAGCCGTCCTGGCCGTCGCCGTCGTGCTCCTCGGCGTGCTCGTGGCCGGGCTGCTCCGCAGCCATGCGGAGATCCTCCGGAAGCTGCACGAGCTCGGCGCGGGTGTCGGCCTCGACGCTGAGCCCGACATCCGGACCGCCGGCGAGTTCACGCCGCAGACCGGCGTCCCCGGTCCCGGCGGCCACGTCGAGCTGGCGAAGGACATCGCGGGCGTCACCCCCGGCGACGAGGTCGTCGTGATCGGCGTCGTCGGCAGCCGGCACAACACAGTCGTGGCGTTCCTGTCCACCGGCTGCCTCACCTGCCAGGAGTTCTGGCAGCCCTTCGAGCATCCGGAGCGCCTCGGGCTACCCGACGGCACGCGCGTGGTGATCGTCACCAAGAGTCCCGAGGAGGAGAGCGAGTCGGGCGTGCGCGACCTCGCTCCGGCCGACATCCCGGTCGTCATGTCGACCGACGCGTGGGACGACTACCAGATCCCCGGCTCGCCGTACTTCGTCCACGTCGACGGGCCGACCGGGCGCGTCGTCGGCGAGGGCTCGGCAACCAGCTGGCAGCAGGTCGTCAGCCTGCTCACCCAGGCGACCGAGGACAGCAGGCTGAGCCGCAAGCGCAAGGGCCGTCGTACGCCGGCGGTCGAGCCGGCAAGCGCGACCAGGCTCGGCGACCGGGACCGGGCCGACCTCATCGACCGCGAGCTCACGTCCGCCGGCATCCGGCCCGGCGACTCGAGCCTCTACCCCTCCGCGCCGGTCGACGAGCAGGACCACGCCGGCCACGACCACCACCACGACCACCGATGAACGCCCTTCTCCTGCTCGGAGTCGCGGCCGCCGCAATGGCCGGCGTGCGGTCGAGCTGGTCACCTTGAGGAGAGTCGATGCTGTCCAGCATCACCCCGCTCGGTGAGCGGGGCCGCGGTCGCCGGTGGATCACCACCGCAACGGCGTACCTCCTGGGGTCCGTCGTAGGCGGGAGCCTGCTCGGGCTCGCCCTCGGCGCGCTCGGGTCGATGCTCGACGTCCGCACGTCTCTCGCGCTCGCCGTCATCGCCGCGGTCGCGTTGGTCGGCGTGCTGCTCGACACCAAGGCGGGCCGGGTCGCGCTGCCGACGGTGCACCGGCAGGTCAACGAGACCTGGCTGTCGGAGTACCGCGGCGTCATCGTCGGCTGGGGCTGGGGTTTCCAGCTCGGCCTGGGCGTCGTCACGATCGTGACCACGTCGCTGGTCTACCTCACCTGGGTCGCCGCACTGCTCACCGGGTCCCTTGCCGGCGGGTTGCTGGTCGGGCTGGTCTTCGGTCTCGTCCGTGGACTGCCGATAGTCGCAATGCGCAACGTCAACGAGCCCGTGCGGCTCGCGGCCGTACACCG
>DASQMY010000088.1:0-5771 GCA_035645255.1 Mycobacteriales bacterium | reverse complement strand
CGATCCGAAGATCAACTGAGGGTGGCTAGCAGAGCGGATCACACAGACATGATCGTCGGTACGCCG
Source organism: Mycobacteriales bacterium (assembly GCA_035645255.1). Taxonomy (GTDB): domain Bacteria; phylum Actinomycetota; class Actinomycetes; order BP-191; family BP-191; genus DASQMY01. Next base: position 5,705 of record DASQMY010000088.1, on the reverse strand, counting down.
GACGGCGCCGTGCGTGCGCGTCCGGTGCTACCCGCCCGGGAGGATGTCCCGGACCGTGTAGCTGCTGACCAGCGCGGGGGTCGGCAGGTCCGCCGCGGGCGCCGGGGGTGGCGGCGGCGGAGTGTGCGCCGCCAGCTCGGCGAAGACGCTCGGCAGGTGCACCGGCGCCGCGTCCGGTGTCCGGGGCCCGCCTGGCTCGCCGCTCGCGTCCCGGTATCCGCCCGGTTCACCGGTCACCACGGGCTGCAGGAGCGGCTCCGCGCCGTCCGGCGCAGCGGGGCGCGGCTCGTCCGGCGAGCTGCGCCGCGCGCGGTGCAGGCCCAGACCGGCGCCGCCGCGCCTGCGCAGGACGAGGGCGACCAGCAGCCCGGCGACCACCACCGCCCCGCCGCCGAGCAGCAGCGGCGACACTCCGCCGGCCTCGTCGGCCGCCGCACTGACCGCCGGCTTCGCGCGCTTCGCTGCCGGCGCGGCCGAGCCGACCCGCAGGCCGGCGGTCACCCGCTTCGCGCTCGTGCGCGCTGCGGGATCGCTGAGCGTCGCCGTCACCGAGTAGGCGCCGGCGGGGAGCGCCACCGCGAGCGGGACCTTCGGTGTGCTCGTCGTGCCGGCGTACACCGGCTTGAGCTCGATCTGCGCCGACCCGGCCGGCTTCCCGGCAGCGTTCTTCAGCGCGAGCAGCACCTTCGGCCGGAGCACCCGGTTTCCGGTGTTGCGGACGTCGAAGCTGAGCAGCGACTTGCCGCCGACCAGCTGATGCGTGACCGGGCCGAGCTCGGCGGCGCCCTTCAGCGCGCCTTTCACCCGGACGACGACCGGCGTCGTCACCCGAACGGCTCTCACGCCCGCGGCCGGTGCGGCGTCCTCGACGACGACGACGGCGGCGTACTCCCCCGCCCTGGTCTCGGCCGGGACGGCGACGGCGAGCGTGCGCTTGGTCGAGCCCTTGGCCCGCAGCGTGACGACCGCCTTCGCGTACCGGATCCAGCCGGTGCTGCCGCTCGACGTCGCAGTCGCCTGCTTGGCCGGGGTGCCGACCGGCGTGACGAAGGTGCGCACCTGCCGCGGCTTGGCGGTGCGGTTGATCAGCTCGACGGTCAGCCGCTGCGTCGCGCCCGGCGCGAGCGCCGTCCCCGGCTGCGCCCCGACCAGCCTGACGGCCAGCGGGGTCTCTGCAGCGCTTGCGGACACGCCGACCACGGCCGGTGCGACGAGGGCGGCCAAGGCGACCGCCGAGGCGGCGACCGTGCGGCGGAGTACGAGCGTCATGACAGCCAGCCTTCCAGTGGTTACCCCACCGCAAGGATCGGCAGCGGGGATCCCCGCTCTTGAGCCGCGGGTGAACTTTCCTGCGCCGTCTACCATCGAGCCGCTGCGCCGTTCGGCGCAGCGGCGTGGGACACGAGGGGTGACGGTGGCCGAGGAGCTGTCCTACGAAGCGGCGCGGGCCGAGCTCGAGGACGTCGTACGACGGCTCGAGGCGGGCGGCATCCCGCTCGAGGAGTCGCTCGCGCTGTGGGAGCGCGGCGAGGCGCTGGCCGGGCTGTGCGAGCAGTGGCTGGACGGCGCCCGCGCGCGGCTGGCGAAGGCTGCGCCGGCGGACGGCTAGCGGCAGAACGCCCCTCAGCGGCTACGAGGGCGTCAGCGGCCGGAGCGGATCGCGGCCATCTCGTCCAGGACCGCCGTGCACTCCTCGGCGGTGTTGTAGAAGTGCGGCGCGACGCGGATCCCCGCCCCCGGCCGGTGGTCGACGACGAAGTCGCGGGCGAGCAGCTCGTGGTGCACCTTCTCGGCGTCGCCGGGGTCGATCGTCACGGCGCCGCCGCGGGTCGTCGGATCGACCGGCGACCGGACGGCGAAGCCGCGCTCGAGCGCGCCCTCCAGCAGCGGCTGGGTCAGCGACATCGACCGCTCGCGGATGCGGTCGACCCCGACGTCTAGCACCGCCTGGTAGCCGGGCGCCGCGGCATAGGCAGCCGGTACGCCGGGAGTGCCGCCGGCGAACCGGCCGATGCCGGGGGCGTAGTCGATCGAGTCGAAGACGAACTCGAACGGCGCGGCGTGCCCGAACCAGCCCACCTGCGTCGGCCGCAGCGCCTCCACCACGGCCGGCTTGCCGTAGAGCCAGCCGGCCGCCGGCCCGCCGCACAGCCACTTCACCGACCCGCCGACGCAGAAGTCCACGTCGGCAGCGACGACGTCCAGCGGCACGGCGCCGGCCGACTGGTAGGCGTCGAGCAGCACGAGTGCACCGACTTCGCGGGCGCGCTCGACGACCGGCGCGAAGTCGAAGATCGACGAGCTCTTGAACAGCACGTGGCTGATCGGCACGATCAGCGTCCGCTCGTCGATCGCGTCGACCATCCGCTGCGGGTCGACCGTCATCCCGTCGTCGCTCGGGACGAGAACGACCTCGCCGCCGTACCGCGCCTGCGCCGACCAGACGTAGTGGCAGGACGGGAAGTCGAGCACCGAGTAGACGATGCGGTTGCGCTGCCCGCTGAAGTCGAGGGCGGAGGCGACCGCCCCGATCAGCGTCGCGACGTTCTGGTGCATGACCGTCGTGCCCGGAGGCGCACCGATGACTGCGCCGACGAGGTCGGCGACGCGCGTCATCTCCGGGATCCAGTCGCGCCAGGCGACGACGCCGCGGGTCGCCCACAGGTCGGCGTACTCGCGGAGGCGGTCGTGCACCGCTGCGGGCATCGCGCCGAGCGAGTTGTTGATCAGGTAGCCGCGCTTGGTGTCGAGGATCGGGTAGTTCCTGCGCAGCTCGAGCAGGTCCTCATGCATCTGCGGCTCGGCCCGGTGCGTCGGCCGGCCGCCGCGGCAGCCGCTCGCCGATCAGCTCGATCAGCGCCAGGATCTCGTCGACGAGGCCGCGCGCCCGCTCGGCGTTCTCCGACACCGCGACCTCACTGCCGGTCTCCGAGACGACTGTCGTGAGCAGCAGGACGAGCGCCTCGCTGGCCGGCTCACCGTCCGCGTGCAGCAGGATCTCGTTGAGCCTGGTCCAGTCGCGGTAGCGGCGCCTGGCGATCAGCTCGAACCCGGCCGGGCCGCCGCCGGCGAGGAAGAGCCGCGCCAGGTCCCGCTCGGTCCAGCAGCCGTCCAGGTAGGCGCGGGCACCCGCGACGAACAGCTTGATCGGGTCGTCCGCGCCGGCGGCCCGCGCCGCGGCGACCGCGGCTGCCGCGTGCTCCTCCTGGCGGGCCTGGTAGTCCTCGAACAGCGCCAGGTAGAGGTCGGCCTTGCCGCCGAAGTGGTGGTAGACGCTGCCGACGCTCGCACCGGCCTTCGCAACCACGTCCGAGATGTTTGCCTCGCTGAACCCGGCGGAGGTGAAGATCTCCTGCGCGGCGTCGAGGATCGCCTGCCGCGTCGCGGCTGCTCGCTCGGACATCCGGGGCACGGCTGGGTCCTCTCTGCTGGTGCGGTCAGCCTACCGGCCGGCCGCCGGCGCGCCGGCCCCTACGACGCCGACCTCGGTCGCCTTCACGCTGGCGACGACCGGGAGCCCGACCGCCAGGCCGAGGTCGGCCGCAGCCTTGGCGGTCACCTCGGCGACCAGCGCCGGCCGGCCGGCCAGCCCGATCCGCAGCACGCCGGTCGACAGCGGCACCATCGAGGCCACCGCCACCCGCCAGACGTTGCGGGCCGACCCGTGCGGGTGCTCGCTCGCCAGTGCCACGGCGGCGCACCGCACCGCCACGACGACGCGGCCGGCGGCGGTCGACGCCAGGGTGACCTCGCCCCCGCCGCCGTCCAGCGAGACCCGGTCGCCCCGCGCCGTGCCGACCAGCCCGATCCGGTCGACCAGCGCCGCGGCGTGGTCGTCGACCGGCGCCGCGGCGACGTCGTACGCCGGCGCGAGCTGGACGACCCGGCCGGCGGACAGCACCGCGACGTCGTCAGCGAACGCCGCGACGTCGTCGGGCGAGTGCGTCGCGAGGAGCAGCCGCGGCGCGAGCGCGGTGAGCTGGGCCCGGATGGCGGCGCGGTCGGGTACGGCGACCCGGTCCAGTGGCTCGTCGGCGAGTAGCAGCCTCGGCGTGACAGCCGCCGCGCGCGCTGCGGCGACGCGGATCCGCTCGCCACCGGACAGCGTCGCGACGGACCGGTCGGCGAGGTGTGCGCAGCCGTGGGCGGCGAGCAGCTCGGCCACCCGCAGCGCCCGGTCGGCTCGCCTGGGGACCCGGCCGCGCAGGACGAGGTCGACGACGGCGGCCGGCGTGCGCGGGGCGAGCGCCGGGTCGGTCGCGACCAGCGCCAGCGCGCGGTCCTGCGGCGCGAGCGCGGCCAGGTCCACGCCGTCGACGACGACCCGGTCGCCAGGACGCCGGTCGGTGCCGGCGACCGCGCGGACCAGCGACGTCTTGCCCGAGCCGTTGGCGCCCACCACGACGAGGCGGCGGGCGGCGGTCCGCAGGTCGACGTGCAGCCGCTCCGCTCGGCTCAGCGCGAGCTCGATCACCGCGAGCCCAGCACGCGGATGCCGTGCAGCAGGCTGTGCCGCAGGGCTGCTATCGCCGCCGCGGCGACCGCGAGCAGCAGTACGGCGAGCGCGTAGGCCTGCACCGGGTCGTCCTGCAGCGCGCTGTAGGCGACCGTCGGGAGCGTCTCGGTCCGCCCGCCGAGCGAGCCGGCGAAGGTGATCGTCGCGCCGAACTCACCAAGGCACCGGGCGAACCCGAGCGCCGCACCGGCGACGATCACCGGTCGCAACGCCGGCAGCGTCACCTTCGCAAACAGCAGCGGCTCGCTGACGCCGTGGATGCGCGCGGCGTCCTCGGCGGCCGGGTCCAGCCCGCCGACGCCGCCGGCGACGGCGGCGACGACGAACGGCAGAGCCACCACGGTCTGCGCGACCACGACCCCCGTGAGCGTGAATGGCAGCGTGACGCCGATGCTCTCCAGCGCGTCGCCGAAGACGCCGCGCCGGCCGAGCGCCGCGAGCAGCCCGATACCGGTCACCACCGGCGGCAGCGCCAGCGGCAGCAGCGCGGCGACGGCGAGCGGTCCGCGCAGCCGGCGCGGGCCGCGGACGGCGACAACGGCGAGCGGCATGCCGAGCAGCAGGGCGAGCGCGGTGGCCGCCAGGGCGCCGACCAGCGAGACCCGCAGCGCAGCGGTGGTCCCGGGCTCGCCGAGCGCGGCGCCGATCCCGCGCCAGGGCGCGCGCCAGAGGATGCCGACCACCGGCGCCAGCAGCAGGAGCAGCGCGCCCGCCGTACCGAGGGCGGCCACCGATGTGATCCGGCCGCGTCGCGCCCGGCTGCTCACGGTGCGCCGAGCCCGTGCCGCTCGAGCACCGCGACACCGTCCGCCGAAAGCAGGAACTGCGCGAACGCGGCGGCGTGCGCGTGCCGCCGCGGTCGGCGGACCACCGCGACGGTGGTGGCGATGTCCAGGTCGACCCCCACGAGCGGCACGACCCGCACGCGGGACTCGGCGACCACCTCGCTGCGGTAAACGAACCCGGCGTCCGCCTCACCCGCGGCGACCCTGGCGAGCACGGCGGCGACGTTGGCCTCTTCGCTGACCAGGTTGCGCAGCACCGCTGCGGCGAAGCCGGGCCCTGAGTCGAGCTGCGGGAGCGCGGCCCGCGCGTAGCGGCCGACGGGGACGTTGGCCCGGGCCATGACGACCCTGGTCCCCGGCGCGGCCAGCTCCGCGACGCCGCTCGTCGAGCCGGACGGCGTCAC
>DASQMY010000087.1:0-9859 GCA_035645255.1 Mycobacteriales bacterium | reverse complement strand
CCATCGGGCCGAGCTGGGTGGCCGCGTCGTTCGGCGACCCCACCACCAGCTTCTCGGCCCGGGCTACCAGCTCGGCGAGCACTGCGTCGGCGAGATCTTTGTGTAGGTAGACCCGCTCCACAGACGTGCACAGCTGCCCGGAGTTGGTGAACGCCCCGACCGCGATCTGCTCGGCCGCCCACCTCGGGTCGACACCGCTGTCCACGAGCAGTGGGTCCTTCCCACCGTTCTCGACGAGCGCGCGCCCGCCGCGCGACCCGACAGCGGCCGCGATCCGTCGCCCGGTGGCGGTCGAGCCGACGTGCGCCACGACGTGGACGCGGCTGTCGGCTACCAGCCGCTCGCCCACCGCCCCGTCGCCGTTGACGACGTTCAGCACTCCTGGCGGCAGCTCCGCCGCGATGAGCCGGCCGAGCAGCCAGCCCGGGACCGCGCTGCGTTCTGACGGCTTGTGCACAACGGTGTTGCCGGTCACCAGCGCGGCCGCGAGCAGCCCAGCGGCGGCGGGGTACGGGTCGTTCCAGGGTGTGATCACTGCCACGACGCCGCGTGGCTCCCGGCGTACGACATCCATCTCGGTGGCGTCTCCCGCGAGAGCACGGCCGGCGTCCAGCAGTCCACTGACGGCGGCCTCCTCCAGCAGGTCAGCCGCTACGCGCGCGGACTGGCATGCCTCACCCAGCAGTCGACCGGTGCTGTGGGTGAGGGCAGCCCCGAGCGCATCGGCGTCCGATCGCACGGCGGCTGCCGCCGAGCGCAACAGCGCCGCGCGTTGGCTGGGCGGGGTGCGTCGCCACGCGGCTCGCGCTGCATCCGCCGCGGCCACCGCATGATCGACCTGGTCAGCCGCAGCCACCACCACCGTGGCGCCTGGCTGCCCGGTCGCCGGGTCCGAGCGTGTGATCGTCCGGGTGCCCTCCGCAGCCACCTGCTCACCACCGACGTAGAGCTGGTCCAGGGTGGTGCTGCTGGGGTCTGAGTGCATGCTGTCGCCTTTCGTCCAGCGGTCGGCCGAGAACCGCTTCTCGTCGATCAGGTGTAACCCACTGGTCCGAGGGAAGTGCTTCTCCCATGCGAGTCCTCGGCGTCAACGCCATCTTCCACGATCCCTCCGCCGCGCTCGTCGTCGACGGGGAGATCGTGGCAGCCGCCGAGGAGGAACGGTTCAGCCGGCGCAAGCATGGCAAACGGCCGGTTCCCTTCTCCGCCTGGGAGCTTCCCGAGCAGGCGATGAGCTGGTGCCTGCGCCAGGCGGGCCTGCAGCCGCAGGACATCGACATCGTGGGCTACTCCTTCGACCCGGCTTTGTGCAAGCCCGCCGAGGAGATGGGGCTGTCCGACCCCTGGGACCACCTGCGCGTTACCTACGCCCAGCAGGCGCCTTCGTTCCTGGCCACCGCTCTGCCCGGCCTCGACCCGACGGCGGTGTGGTTCGTGCCGCACCACGTCGCCCACGCGGCTTCCGCCGGTCTCGCCGCCCCCACGCGCAACAGCGCCGTCCTGGTTCTCGACGGCCGCGGCGAGCGGGCCTCGCACCTAGCCGGTCACTACCGCGACGGCCGGCTTGAAGTGCTGGCGAGCCAGGAGCTCCCCGACTCGCTGGGCCTGCTCTACGAGTCACTGACCGAGCACCTGGGGTTCCTGCGCTCCAGCGACGAGTACAAGGTCATGGCACTGGCGTCCTACGGCAAGCCCGTCTACCTCGAGGAGCTCCGCGAGCTGGTGCGTACAACCGGGGACGGTGGCTTCGTCGCCGAGCCGCCGGACTGGGCGCGCTGGGCTCCGGCTCGCATCGACGACGGAAGCTGGGGCGGCGAGCACGCGGACCTGGCGGCCTCTGTGCAGACCCGGCTGGAAGAGGTGCTGGTAGAGCTCGCGGCCTGGCTCTACGACCAGACGGGAGAACAGACGCTGACGATGGCCGGTGGCACGGCGCTCAACTGCGTAGCCAACTCACGGATCTGGCGCGAGACCGCCTTCCAGGATGTCTGGGTCCAACCGGCAGCCGGTGACGCGGGCACCTCTTTGGGAGCGGCCCTCCACCTCGGCGTCGAAGCCGGAGATCCGGCCGAGCCGATGCCGTCGGCGGCGCTCGGCCGGCAGTGGTCAGCCGACGACCTCGCCGCCTGGCTTCGGCGTGCTGCGGTGCCGTTCAGCACGCCGGTCGACCTCGCCGGCGAAGTCGCCGACGTGCTCGCGGCCAACGGTGTCATCGCGTGGTTCGACGGGCGGAGCGAGTTCGGACCGCGGGCGCTGGGGCAGCGCTCGCTCCTGGCCCACCCCGGCCACGTGGACAACCTCGAGCGGCTCAACGACGTCAAGGGCCGCGAGCAGTTCCGCCCGGTGGCGCCGATGGTGCTCGCCGAGCGTGCCGCTGAGCTGTTCAGCGACGGCCCGATCCCCAGCCCGTACATGCTCTTCGTTCACCGCGTACGCCCGCAGTGGCGCGACCGAATCCCGGCGGTGGTGCACGTTGACGGCACCGCGCGCATCCAGACCGTTGACGACGAGGGCAACGCGGGCATCGCGGCGCTGTTGCGCGCGTTCGAAGCGCGCACCGGCGTGCCGGTGCTGGTCAACACCAGCCTCAACACCGCGGGGCGACCGATGGTCGACGACCCCCGCGATGCGCTGGAGCTGTTCGGCTCCGCGCCGGTCGACGCCTTGGTGCTCGGCCCGCACCTCGTGCGACGCAGCCGGCTCTTCGGGGGGCCGCCGGACGGCCGAGCGCGTGAGTGAGCGAGCAGACGGGTCCAGCCACGCGGCGCTGAGCTACGCCGTCGTCATCCCCTCCGTCGGGCGGGCCAGCCTGCAGCGACTGCTGGACACACTGGCCGGCCAGTCCACCGACACGTTCCGGCCGGCAGAGGTCGTTGTCGTCGACGACAGGCCGTCGCCGTCGCATCCCCCGCTGCGTCCGCACGTACCAGCCGGCGTCGAGTGGCAGCCACGCGTCGTCGTGTCCGGCGGCCGCGGGCCAGCTGCGGCGCGCAACCTCGGCTGGCAGGTGACCACCGCACCGTGGGTGGCCTTCCTCGACGACGACGTGGAGCTGCCAGCAGACTGGTCTGCGCAGCTACGTCGTGACCTGGCCGGCTGCGACGAGCGAACGGGCGCCTCTCAGGCCCGGTTGCGCGTGCCGCTGCCCGCGCGCCGCCCGACCGACTGGGAACGCAACACCTCGGGTCTAGAACGCGCGCTGTGGGCCACCGCGGACATGGCCTACCGACGAGCCGCGCTGGCCGACGTCGCGGGATTCGACGAGCGCTTCCCGCGCGCCTACCGCGAGGACGCCGACTTGGCGTTGCGTGTCCGGGCGGCGGGCTGGCGGCTCGTACGGGGCGAGCGGGTGACCTGCCACCCGGTGCGGCCGGCCGATGACTGGGTCAGCGTCCGCGTCCAGGCGGGCAACGCCGACGACGCCTTGATGCGCCGCCTGCACGGCCCGAGCTGGCGACGCGCAGCAGATGCCCATCCCGGCCGGTTCGGCGTGCACCTGTCCACCGTGCTGTGCGCCACCGCCGCGCTGGTCGCCGTAGGCGCCGGTCGCTCGCGGACGGCGGCACTGGCAGCGTCGAGCTGGCTGGCCCTCACCGCCGGGTTCACTGCAGAGCGGTTGAGCCCCGGTCCGCGACCCGGCGAGGCAGGCTGGGCACCGGAGTGGCGCCGGATGCTGCTCACCAGCCCGGTGATCCCCTTCGCGGCCGTTCGTGCCCGGCTCGCCGGCGAGTGGCGGCACCGCGGTGGAGCGCAACCGTGGCCACTGCCGGTGAGCGCCGTGCTGTTCGACCGGGACGGCACCTTGGTGCACGACGTGCCCTACAACGGCGACCCGAGCCAGGTCCGCGTCGTCGACGACGCCCCGGCCGCGATCGCCGCCTTACGGCGTGCGGGGGTCAAGATCGGCGTCATCTCCAACCAGTCCGGGATCGGCCGCGGGCTGGTCACGACAGCCGACGTACACGCCGTGAACGCGCGCATCGAGGCCGAGCTCGGCCGGTTCGACACGTGGCAGATCTGCCCCCACACGCCCGAGCAGCGGTGCAGCTGCCGAAAGCCGGCGCCGCAGCTCGTCCGCCAGGCGGCCCGTGAGCTCGGCGTGCCAGTAGCCGAGTGTGCCGTCGTCGGCGACATCGGCACGGACGTACAGGCGGCCCGTGCCGCCGGCGCCCAGCCGGTCCTGGTGCCGACGAGCGTGACGCTGCCAGACGAGGTCGCCGACGCGCCGGTCGTCGTCGACCGGCTCAGCGCGGCGGTCGACCTGCTGCTCCGACGCGCCCGACCGGCCCGGCGCGGAGAGCCCGCCGCCGGAGCCCCGCGATGACGCGCACCCTGGCCGTCCGCCTGGACAGCGACGGCGACGTGCTGCTCATGGGTCCCGCCATCCGGGCGCTCGCCGCGACCAGCAGCAGGCTGGATCTGCTGGTCTCCCCGGCTGGCGAACAGGCGGCGAACCTGCTGCCCGGCGTAGACCGGGTGCTCGTGTTCGCCGCCCCGTGGACCGGCTACCAGCCACCGCCCGTCGACGCTCCCGCCGTCGACGCGCTGGTTCGTACGCTGGCCGAGCCGGGCTATGACCGCGCTGTCATCTTCACCAGCTTCCACCAGAGCCCGCTGCCGATGGCGCTGCTCGTGCGGCTCGCGGGCATCGGCTGGGCCGGCGCCGACTGCGTCGACTACCCGGGCTCCCTGCTCGACCTGCGCCACCAGCGCGCGGAGGGCCATGAAGTGGAGGCTGCGCTCGCCCTCGCCACGGCTGCCGGCGGCCGGCTGCCCGCGGGTGACGACGGGCGGCTGGCCGTCCGCTCGCCGCTTCCGGATGTCTCACGCCTCGTGCCCACCGAGCCGTACGTCGTCGTGCACCCGAGTGCCGCGGTGCCGGCCCGGTCGCTGCGCGCCGACCACGCCGGCGCCATCGTCGCCGACCTCGCCTCGAGCGGCTGGCCGGTGGTGGTCACCGGTGGCGCCGCGGACGCCGAGTTGTGCGGCTTCGTCAGCCGGGACAGCGCGCGCGACCTCGCCGGGCGGACGACGCTCGCCGAGCTCGCCGGCGTCCTGGCCGGTGCGTCCTGTGTCGTCGCGGTCAACACCGGCCCCGCCCACCTGGCCGCCGCCGTCGGCACCCCGGTGGTCTGCCTGTTTGCCCCGGTTGTGCCGGCATCGCGCTGGGCGCCGTACGGCGTTCCGCTCGTCCTTCTCGGCGACCAGGATGCGGCCTGCCGCGACAGCCGGGCCCGCGAGTGCCCGCTGCCGGGCCACCCCTGCCTCGGCACGGTCGCCCCAGCCGCTGTCACGGATGCGGTGGCGGCGCTGACCGGAGGCGTACGCACCCCGGCGTTCGCCGCCGCCGAGCACCCGGGTGGCCTCCGATGAGGGTCGCGCTGTGGCACGTGCACGGTTCCTGGACGACGTCGTTCGTGCAGGGCAGCCACCGCTACCTGGTGCCGGTGCTCCCCGACCGTGGCCCGGACGGCCGTGGTCGGGCTCGGACCTGGGACTGGCCCACGAGCGTCAGCGAGGTCTCGCCCGAGGAGATGGCGAGCGTGGAGATCGACGCTGTGCTGCTGCAACGACCCCACGAGGCGCAGCTGTTCGAGCAGTGGACCGGCCGGCGGCCCGGGAGTGACGTGCCGGCCCTCTACGTCGAGCACAACACCCCCGCGGGCCCGGCGGTGAATACCCGTCACCCGTTGGCCGACCAGTCAGCGATCCCCATCGTGCACGTGACCCACTTCAACGACCTGGCGTGGGACAGCGGGAGCGCGCCGGCCACGGTGGTGGAGCACGGCATCGCCGACCCGGGCTACCGCTACACCGGCGAGTACGAATCGCTGGCCGTGGTGGTCAACGAGCCCGTACGCCGCTGGCGGGTGGCGGGCACCGACCTCGTCCTTGCGATGTCGCTGCAGCTGCCCGTCGAGGTCTACGGGATGGGGATGGCTGCCCTGGCCGAGCGTGCGCCGCACCTGAGCGGACGCCTGCACGAGGACCTGCCCCAGTCGCAGCTGCACGATCTGCTGGCCAGGCACCGGGCGTACTTCCACCCCTACCGCTGGACTAGCCTCGGCCTGTCGTTGCTCGAGGCGATGATGCTCGGCCTGCCGGTTCTCGCCTTGGCGACCACCGCGGCGCCGGAGGCCATACCAGCGGAAGGCGGGACGGTGAGCTGCGACCTCGACGAGCTGGCCGGCACCGCCCGCGCCTGGATGCGAGACCCCGACAAGGCTCGCGCGGCCGGCAAGGCAGCCCGGCGCTACGCCCTGGAACGCCACAATCTGCCGCGATTCCTCGACGACTGGGACCGGCTGCTCAAGGAGGTGACCAGGTGAGGATCGCCATGGTCTCCGAGCACGCCAGCCCCCTCGCCGTACTCGGCGGGGTGGACGCCGGTGGACAGAACGTCCACGTGGCGGCGCTCGCATCCGCGCTCGCCGACCGCGGCCATCAGGTCGACGTCTACACCCGGCGCGACGGCTGGCAGCTCCCCGACGGCGTAGCGCTGTGCCCCGGCGTCGAGGTCGTGCACGTCCCCGCGGGACCGCCGGTCTCGCTGCCGAAGGACGAGCTGCTTCCCTACATGCCCGCATTCGGCAGATGGCTGGCGCAGGAGTGGTCAGGGGCGCGCCGGCCGGACGTCGTGCATGCCCACTTCTGGATGTCGGGGCTCGCCAGCCTGCAGGCGGCCGACGAGGTCGGTGTCCCCGTCGTCCAGACGTTCCATGCCCTCGGTGTGGTCAAGCGCCGCCACCAGGGCACATCCGACCCCAGCCCGCGCACCCGCGTCCGAGCCGAGAGCCGACTGGCCGGCAACGTCGACCTGGTCGTCGCTACCTGCCGTGACGAGGTGCGCGAGCTGGCCCGCCTCGGTGCGCCGGTCGAGCGCGTGCGCGTGATCCCGTGTGGTGTGGACGTCGAGCACTTCACGCCGGAGGGGCCGAGGCTGCTGCCGCCCGGTCCGGCCCGGTTGTTGTGCGTGAGCCGGCTGGTCGAACGCAAGGGCGTCGACACCGTCGTACGGGCCCTGCCAGCGCTTCCCGGCGTAGAGCTCGTGATCGCCGGTGGGCCCAACGCCGACGAGCTGCCGCACGACGCTGAGGCGACGCGGCTGTCCGCGCTCGCGGAGCGCCTCGACGTCGCCGACCGAGTCCGGCTGATCGGGCGGGTCCAGCACGAGGACATGCCAGCACTGCTGCGCTCCGCCGACGTGGTGGTGTCGACCCCCTGGTACGAGCCGTTCGGCATCGTGCCGCTGGAGGCGATGGCGTGTGGCCGCCCAGTGGTCGGCACCGCGGTCGGCGGGCTGCTGGACACCGTGCAGCCGAACGTGACCGGCCTGCTGGTGCCGCCACGCGACCCCGCAGCGGTCGCGTCGGCCGTACGCACCCTGCTCGCCGACCCGGACCTGCGGGCGCGCTTCGGCGCCGCGGCTTCTCGGCTGGCCGTACACCGCTACGACTGGAGCCGCATCGCTGCCGACACCGAGGCGGCCTACGACGTGGTCGTGGCCGGCTCCGGGCTCGCGGCCGGCTACGCGTCGGTGGAGGCGCTGTGAGCACCGAACGCTGGCTCACCGAGCACGCCGCGGATCTGCGCCCGGGCCTCGCCGGGTTGCACGCCGACGCGGCCATCGTGGAGTCGTGGGGGCAGCGGCTCGCGCAGTGGCTCGGCACCGGCGGCCGGCTCCTGGTGGCGGGCAACGGAGGTAGCGCCGCCGAGGCCCAGCACCTCACCTCGGAGCTGGTCGGCCGCTACGTCGGTGAACGCCGGCCCATGTCCGCGATCGCCCTGAACGCGGAGAGCTCGAGCCTCACCGCGATCCTCAACGACTACGGCGTCGAGGAGGTCTTCGCCCGGCAGGTCCAGGCGCACGGACAGCCCGGTGACGTCCTGCTCCTGTTGTCGACGAGCGGCGCTAGCGCCAACATCCTGCGCGCCGCCGAACGCGGCCGTGAGCACGGGCTTCGGGTATGGGCGATGACCGGCGCCTGTCCCAACCCACTGTCCCGGCTGGCCGACGAGACCCTCGAGGTCCGGGCAGGGTCGACCGCGGCCGTCCAAGAGGTGCACCTGGTGGCTGTGCATGCGCTGTGCGCTGCCATCGACGCCGCGTTGCCGCCCGCCGCAGCGCCGGGTGTCGAGCGAGCCGCCGCTGACCCGGCCGCGGCTGAGCCGGCTACCGCTGACCCGGCCGCTGAGCCGGCCGCCGCTGAGGCAGCCGCAGCGCGCGCCGAACGGACTGTCGCGCCGACCGCAGCACGCGACGGCGCAAGCGCAGCCATCGGCCCTCGGGTCGTCGTCGTCGGCGACGTACTGCTCGACCGCGACCTCTTCGGGCATATCGAGCGGATCGCTCCGGACGCGCCGGTCCCGGTCGTGGACCTCGAGGCGGTGCGCGAGAGCCCCGGTGGCGCCGGCCTGACCGCCCTGCTGTGCGCTGCCTCCGGAGTGTCGGTCACGCTCGTCGCCCCGATCGCCGTGGACGACGCAGGCACGCGGCTCCGAGCGCGGCTGTCCGACGAGGTCGAACTGGTCGCCCTGCCGCACACCGGTGAGACCCGCAGCAAGACGCGGGTGCGCAGCGCCGGCCAGTCGCTGTTGCGACTCGACGACGGCGGCCCGGGCGCTCCCTTCGACGTCCCAGTGAAATCCGTCCGCGACGCACTGCGCAGCGCGGACGTCGTCCTGGTGTCCGACTACGGTGCCGGCACGACCAGCAACCCGGCGCTGCGAGAGCTGTTGTCCGAGGCGGCCTTGCGCTGCACCGTCGTCTGGGACCCGCATCCGCGGGGGGCGGCCCCCGTGGACGGCGTAGCGCTCGTCACGCCCAACCTGGCCGAGGCCCGATCCGCTGCCGGCTTGCTGGGCCTGTCGGCGTCAGCCCCGCCCGACGTCCTCGCGGAGTCGCTGCGCGCCGGGTGGCGGTCGCGCGGGGTCTGCGTGACGGCGGGCAGCCACGGCGCCTACCTTGCGCTGGCAGCCAGCGAACCGATGTTCGTGCCGGCGCCAGCCGTCTCGGGTGGCGATCCGTGCGGTGCGGGGGACCGGTTCAGTGCCTCCGCCGCCGTTGCGCTCGCTCGCGGTGCGGTGCTGTCCGAGGCCGTCCAGCATGCGGTGGCCGACGCCTCGGCGTGGGTTGCGGCGGGAGGCGCGGAGGGTTTCCGGCGCCGAAACGACGACTCCTCGCCGCGGCCGGGCGGTAAGCGGGATGCCACGCTCGATGAGGTGGTGGCCCGGGTACGCGCCAGCGGCGGAACGCTGGTGGCGACCGGCGGCTGTTTCGACATCCTGCATGCGGGCCATGTCGCCTGCCTGGACGCGGCCCGGCGGCTCGGTGACGCGCTCGTCGTACTGGTCAACTCCGACGAGTCCGTCCGCCGCCTCAAAGGGCCCGGCCGGCCAGCCGTAGCGGCCGAGGACCGCATGCAGGTGCTCGGCGCGCTCGCCAGTGTCGACGCTGTTGCTCTCTTCACCGAGGACGACCCGCGCGCGGCACTTGACCGGCTGCGCCCCGACGTGTGGGTCAAGGGCGGCGACTACGACACGGCGCTGATGCCGGAGGCCGACCTGGTGCGCAGCTGGGGCGGTCGCATCGTGCTGCTGCCCTACGTCGACGGGCGGTCCACATCGTCGATCCTCGACCGCGCAGCGCTCACGTCCGCTGCCGAGGAGGCTCGATGAGCGCCCTGACGGTGCAGGAGGCGGCGGCGGTCGTAGCCGGTCCACGTGCGCTGGGCACCGTCTACGTCACCGGCGGCTCCAGCGGTCTCGGCGCCGCAGTGGTCGCTGCGGTCGCCGCAGCGGGTGGTACGCCCGCGGTGATCGACCGGGTGCCACCGTCGGCAGCGCCAGGCGGCGTGGC
>DASQMY010000086.1:0-1814 GCA_035645255.1 Mycobacteriales bacterium | reverse complement strand
AGAACCGATACACCCCGCTCGCTGTGCAGTACGACGGCAGCCATCAGCGCGACGAACGAGATCGTCTCGACGATCGCAGTCCAGCGCAGGGCGGGGACGGTCCGGTACGGGTTCAACAGGCTTCGCCTCGGCTTGCGGGGGGGCGGGAGGGGTCGGGTCCATGCTCTCATTCCCAACTCGCTCCGGCGGAATCCGGCAGCGCCGCGTACCGGCTACCGGATCAGCACGTTGAGCAGGACCGTGAGCAGCACGGACGCGATGATCGACACCAGGATCATCGTCAGGCAGCCGGCGCCGCCCCCCAGCGGCCGGACCTCGACGTTGCGTCCGATCCGCATGCGCGCTCCTCGTCGGCTCGACACCGTGTCGCTGCGGGTCTGCCCGGGCCGCCGAGATCTCAAGCGCGACGGAGCTGCGGCGCCGGCACGGGGTGATCACCCCGTACCAGCGCCAACGTTCAGAGTCGCTGCTAGCGCGGACTGGTGTCGGTCAGCACGGCGAGGATGTCGCCGACCTGGTGCCCGCGTTCCAGCGGGTGGCGCAGCGGCAGCGTGCCGTTGAGCTGGTAGCGGTTGCGGCGTCCCTCGCGAGTCGCGGTGAGGTAACCGGCGGCGGTGAGGTCCGCCACGATGCGCTGCGCGGCGCGTTCGGTGATGCCGACCCGTTCCGCGACGTCGCGCAGCCGGGTGCCCGGGTCGCGGGCGATGCACAGCAGGACGTGGGCGTGGTTGGTGAGGAACGTCCAGTCCGGCACGTCGGCCATCGTACGGAGTGCCATCGTCGTCATCGTCTGAGTCCCTTCGGTCGCGCCGGCGTCAACGCCGCACCGCGGTGCCGGCACCCGCGGCTGCGGCGTCACGGGCGGCGAGTCTGAGGCGGCCGGTCGGGTCGTCCAGGGCAGCGCTGGTGACGACGGCGGCCGCGGTGAACCGATCGACGAGGCGATGGACGGCTGCCACCGGCAGGGCTCGGGTCACGTCGGTGGCGACCTTCACGGTCGTGGCCGCCGGTCGCCACTCGACACCGGCCGCAGCCAGGGTAGGGGCGACGCGGCCGGTGATCGCCGCGCTCTCGTCCGCCATCCGCCGCGCGCGGGCCCGGTGCAGCAGCGGGTCGATGCTGAAGCCGGTGTCGACCACGACGGCAGCGGCGACGACCCGGGTGCCCGTGTCCGCCGACCAGCCGGCGGCTGCGGCGGCGGCGGCCAGGTCGGCCGGACCGTCCGTGAGGACGGCGACCACTGGCCCGCTGCCGGGGGCCCGGCCGGCGACCTGGTAGCAGAAGACGTCGGACGACGTACGCATGGAGTGCTCCTTGTGGCTGTCGGTAACGGGGTTGGTGGTGCGAGGGATGGTCGTCACGACGACGACACCGACAGCGCGGGATCAGGCTCTTCGGGCGACTGCGGGACGCCCTCGGTGTCCGCCGCGTCGAGCGCGTCCGCGCCGGTCGGCGTGCCGCGGGTGTCGACGAGGCTCCACACGATGCTCGTGCCGATGGCGACGACGATCACGCCCAGGGTCAGCGGGATGGGGAGCTTCCCAACCGGCGTCTCCGACAGGATCAGCTTGACGCCGGCGAAGGCCAGCAGCGCCGCGAGCCCGTAGTGCAGGTGCACGAACCGACGCAGCAGGCCGGCGAGGCAGAAGTAGAGGCTGCGCAGGCCGAGGACCGCGAACGCGTTGGCGGTCCAGACGATGAAGGTGCTCGTCGTGATCGCCAGGATCGCGGCGACGGAGTCGATCGCGAAGACCAGGTCGATCGCCTCGACGGCGACCAGCACGACGAACAGCAGCGTCGCGATCCGCTTGCCG
>DASQMY010000085.1:0-7163 GCA_035645255.1 Mycobacteriales bacterium | reverse complement strand
ACCGCGCGGCGGCCGTGTGCCGCATCGGCCGTCACCTGCCTAGGGTCGGCGTGTGATCCACCTCCCGATGGTCGTCCGCCGCCCGCTGCGGCCGGTGCTGCCGGGCCGCGGACCGGTCGCCCGCCGGGACGCGCTGATCGTCGCCGCCATCCCGGCGGCGGTGGCCGTCGCGTGGTGGTGGGGCGAGGCGCTGACCCGCGCCGGCCGGCGGCTCTTCCTCGGCGCCGCTCCGTTCCACGGGTCGTACGACCTGCGGGTCAGCGGGGCGGTCGTCGCCCCGGTCGCCTTGGCCGCCGCGGTCGTGCTGCTCGGGCCCGCGGTGTTCGCCCGGCTGGGCTGGCGGGCCGCCAATGTGGTGGCGGTGCTGACCACCGCGGCGTGGGCCGTCGCACTCGCCGCGATGGACGGCCTGTCCGCGGTGGCGGCGCCGCTGACCCAGCCCGACGAGTACCTCGCCGACGTCCCGCGGGTGTCGTCGCTGCGCGACACCCTCGCGTCGTACGTCGCCGACCTGCCGACCTACCAGACGCACGTCCGCGGTCATCCACCCGGCCCCCTGCTGCTGCTCGCCTGGCTGGACGGCATCGGCCTCGGCGGACCGGTGCCGGCCGCGATGCTCGTCATCGCCACGGGTGCGACCGCCGTTGCCGCCGTCGCCGTGACCGTCCGCGCGGTGGCCGGCGCCGCGACGGCCCGCCGGGCGCTGCCGTTCCTCGTGCTGCTGCCGGCGGCGCTGTGGGTCGCGACCAGCCTGGACGCCCTCTTCCTCGCCGCCGCCGCATGGTCGACAGCCGCACTCGCGCTGGCCGCCCGAGCAGGCAGCCGGTGGCCCGCGCTGGCCGTGGCCGGCGGGGCCGGGTGGGGCGCCGCGCTGCTGCTGACGTACGGCGTCGGGCCGCTGGGGCTGCTCGCGGTGGCGGTGACGGTCGTGCCGGACCGTCGGCGTACCGGTCAGGTGCTGGCGCTGTCGGCCGCGGGGCTCGCGGCCGTGCTGGGATCGGCGGCGGCCCTCGGGTTCAACTGGTTCGCCGGTGCGGCGGCGACCCGCGTCGAGTGGGCACGCGGGGCCGGACCCGGGCGGCCGTGGCTCTACTTCCTGGTCTCGAACGCCGTCGTCGCGGCGGTCTGCGTCGGCCCGGCCGTCGTCGCGGCGCTGACCCGGCCGCTCGGCGCGACCGCCCGCCTCGTGCTGCCGGTCCTCGCGGCGCTCGCGGTCGCCAACGTGGTCGGGGTCTTCCGCGGCGAGGTGGAGCGGATCTGGCTGCCCTACGTGCCGTGGGTGGCGGTCGCGGCCGCCGGTGTCCCCCGCCCGTCGGTCCGGCCGTGGCTCGCGGTGCAGGCGGCGACAGCGATCGCCGTGCAGGCGGTGCTGCTGTCCCGGTGGTGAGCCGCGCCGTCAGCGCACCGGGTCGCGCAGCGGCGCTGCCGCGAAATCCCTTACGCCGTCGGTGAAACCGACCTGCGCGGTGAAGCCGAGCACGTCCCGCGCCCGGACCGCCGAGGCGAAGACATGTCGGACGTCACCCAGCCGGTAGCCCCCGGCGACGACGGGCGCGGGTCCGCCGTACGCCGAAGCCAGCTCGGTCGCCAGCTCGCCTACGGTGTGCGGCTCACCGCTGCAGACGTTGAACGCGCCGGTGACTTCCGGCCCGGCCTCGACGGCGAGCAGGTTGGCCCGCGCCACGTCCGTGACGTGCACGAAGTCGCGTCGCTGGCCGCCGTCCTCCAGCACCGTCGGCGCGACTCCGGACTCCAGCGCCGACCGGAAGATCGCCGCCACTCCGGAGTACGGCGTGTCCCGCGGCATCCGCGCGCCGTAGACGTTGTGGTAGCGCAGCCCGACCCACGGACACCCCGAGACGCGGGACCAGGCGGCGCACAGGTGCTCCTGCATGAGCTTGGTGGAGGCGTAGACGTTGCGCGGGTCCACCGGCGCGTCCTCGGTGACCGCGGCCGCGGACAGCAGCCGGTCGCAGGCCGGGCAGCGCGGCTCGTAGCGGCCGGCATCGAGGTCCGCCAGGCGCCGTGGGCCGGGCCGCACCACGCGGTGCTCCGGGCACTCGTACCGCCCCTCGCCGTAGACCACCATGCTGCTGGCGAGGACGAGCCGGCCGGCGAAGCCGGCGCGGTGCGCCGCCAGCAGCAGCGCCGCCGTACCCCCGGCGTTGGTGTCGACGTAGCCGGTGACGTCGGCGAAGTCGACGTCGAGCCCGACGACCGCGGCCTGGTGGCAGACCACGTCGACGCCGGCCAGCGCCCGCTGCACCAGGTCGACGTCGCGCACGTCGCCGACGACCAGCTCGGCGCGCTCGTCGACGTAGTCCGGCGGGGCGGCGTGCGAGCGCGGGTCGTAGGAGTCGACGATGCGGACGTCGTGGCCCGCACCGAGCAGGGCGTCGACGACGTGCGAGCCGACGAAGCCGGCGCCGCCGGTGACGAGGACCTTGGTCATGCGCAGGGGAACCGCTCGGCCGCGCCGTGCTCGGCGAGCCGGTGGCGGCGGAACCGCTCGTTGACGAGCGCGACCGCCTCGGTCAGCGGGAGCTGCTCGCGGCTGACCAGCTGGTCGTCGTCGTCGGCGCCGACCGGGTGCCAGTAGATGCCGTCCGCGGTGACGGTCAGCTCGGGCACCAGGGTCTCCACGGTGACCGTGACGCCGTCGCCGGAGAGCCCGCGGCGGGCCAGCGGCCGGATCAGCTGGTCGTCGCGGGCGACGCCGATGCCGTCCAGGTATGCCGCCAGTGCCGCCGCCTGGCCGGTCTCGGCCGCGCCGACGGTCGCCGCGACCCGCACGACGAACCCGGCCGCGCGCGCAGCGGTGATGCCGTCGACCGCGCGCTGCCACGACCCCGCCCCGCGGTGCGCGTCATGCGCGACGGGGTCGGCGGAGTCGAGGCTGATCTGCAGCCGGACGCGGTCGCGCGGCATCCGGTGCAGCAGCTCGAGCCGGCGCCCGCGCAGCAGCATGCCGTTGGTGAGGACGGTCGTCGGCGCGGCCGCCGCGCACGCGTCGACGATCTCGGCGATGTCGGGGAGCAGGAACGGCTCGCCGCCGGTGATCAGGATCTCGCCGACGCCGGCGGCCGGCGCCTCGCGGCACAGCTGCCGGATGCGGTCGAGGCCCAGCTCGCGCCGCGGGGCGCGCGGCGACGACCGCACGCAGCAGTAGTCGCACGCCAGGTTGCAGTCGAAGTTGGTGTAGAGCCAGAGCCGGGCCCCGGGCCGGCGGTCGGCGGGCAGCTCGTCGAGCGCGTCGGGGACGCGGCCGCGGCGTACCACCACGTGCTGGTCGGTGAGCTCGAGCAGCGTGTTCCCCGAGTGGTGGCACCACTTCCGTGCGAGGTCGGCGTCGCCGGGATCGGTCAGCCGCACCCGCACCGTCGAGCCTTCGCCGACCGCGGACACCGCCTCGATCAGGTCGAGGATCACCACGTCGGACGGATGCCCTGCTCCTCGACGGCCTCGAACAGGCTGGCGTAGCCGGCGGTGTCGCCGGGCAGCCAGCGGCGCAGCCCCTCCAGCTCGAGGATCCGCCGGTGCTCCGGAACGTCCCAGTCCATCGCCAGCAGCCGCTCGACCCAGGGGGCGGTGCGCTCGCGCGGCAGCGAGCTGAGCGCGGTGAAGTTGCAGTGGTAGAACTCCGGGCTGCGCCAGAACGCCTCGAGCGCGCCGGGCATCAGCTCGCCGCGACCGATCGCGTCCCAGGTGGTGCTGCCGATGGCCGCCGCGTCGGCGTCGCCGTCGAGCACCGCTCGGATCGCGTCGAGCTCGCTGCGGCCGGTGTCGCCGTGCTTGCCGAGGTCGCGGTCGAGCCGCAGGACCGTCAGGTCGTTCTCGCTCAAGCCCTCCTTCGCCAGGTAGTGCAGCGGCAGGATCGTCGCCTGCGTGGAGTCCTTGGACCCGAGCGCGAGCCGCCGTCCCTTCAGGTCCAGCGGCCCGGTGAAGCCGGTGCCGGCCCGCGTCACCAGCACGCTGGCGAACGTGCGGTCGGTGTCGCGCATCGCCAGCGCGCGGCACTCGCCGCCGGTCTGCAGCACGGTGCGCACCCAGGCCAGGTTGGTGTTCCACGCGATGTCGACGTGGCCGGCGACGAGCGCCTCGACCTGCCGTCCGTAGTTGGAGAACAGCACGAAGTCCACCTCCGCGTCGGTGTCGGCGAAGTAGTCGCGGATCCCGTCCCAGATCGGCACGACGTTGGGCGTGTAGGCGACGGCTCCGACGATCAGCGGCCTGGCCATGGTGGTGTGCCTTCCTTCCTCCTAGAAGAGCGGCTGGCCGGTGATGGCCTTGCCGTAGAGGTCGTAGAGCACGTCCGCGGTCGGCGCCATCACATGCCCGGCGCGGGCGTCGCGGAAGTGCCGGTCCACGCCGAGCTGCGCGGAGTACGCCGCGCCGCCGCACACGCGCAGCGCCTCGTCGGTGATCGTCAGCGCCGCGTCGTTGGCGGCCGCCTTCACCCCGAGCACGTACAGGCCCGTCTCGTCGGTCGGGGCGGCGATGCTGGCGGCCGCCGCGGCGAGGTACGCGCGCTGCGCGCCGAGCGCGAGGGACATCCGGGCGAGCCGGGCGCGGACCGTCGGCAGCTCGGCCAGCGAGGAGCCGACGTGCTCCAGCCGCGCGCGGGTGCAGTGCGCGACCGCCGCGTCGACCGAGGCGCCGGCGAGACCGATCGACACAGCGGCGTTGCCGAGGTTGAACCACGGCATGACGACGTCGGTCATCAGGCCGAACCCCGAGCCCGGCGCGCCGAGCCGGTGGCCGGGCGGGAGGTCGACGTCGAACGCCATCGGCGCCGATCCGTTGCCGCGCAGGCCCATCCCGGTGAACGTCCCGGTCACCTGCGCCCCGGCCGCCGCCGGCACGGCGTACACGTCGACGGCGGTGTTGTCGTCGACGGAGCCGGTCGAGACGACGTAGACGTCGGCGCGGCCCGCCGACGTCACCCAGCTCTTGTCGACGCGCAGCCGGATGCCGTCGCCGTCGGCGACGGCCCGGGACATCGGCGCCCAGAAGTGCGACCGCGACGCGGTCTCGCTGAAGGCCAGCGTGCCGAGCGCCCGGCCGGCGGCGAGATCCTCGACCACGTCCGGCAGGGCCGCCGGCGGCGCGGCCGCGACCGACATCGCCGCGCTGACGTGCATCAGGTAGATCATCGCCGTCGACCCGCAGGCGCCGGCGAGCGCGCTGAGCACCTCCACCAGCTCGACGGGTCCGCCGCCGAGACCGCCGACGTCCTCCGGGAGCGTCAGCCCGAGCAGTCCGCTGGAGCGCAGCGCGTCCACTGCGGCGGCCGGGTACTCACCCGCTCGGTCGACGTACGCCGCGTTGTCACGGGCGATCTTGAGCACCGGCTCGAGCCGGTCGTCGAGCTGCATGTCAGGCGCCCTTCGGCTCGTGGTCGGGCTCCGCGCGGCGAGCGAGCGCGACGGCGAGCAGGCCGGCGCCGAGGCCGAGGAAGTAGGAGACGGTCGAGCCGTTGCCGCCGAGCCAGTTGGTGTCCCGGCCGAACTGCGAGAGCTGCAGCAGCGCCGCCGCGAGGTAGCCCCCGCCGGCGGCGAGCACCAGCGGCACCCGCGCCGTCCGGCCACCGACCACGGCCAGTGCGCCGAGCAGGGCGGTGACGACGGCGGCCCCGACGCCGACCTGGACCAGCTCCCACGGGTCGCCGCCGAGCGGGGTCATCAGGACGAGGAGTACGCCGGCCGTGCCGAGCGCGACGGCCGCCCGGTCCAGCGGGTCGCCGGTCACGAGGCGCGCACCAGCAGCGCCGCTCCGCGGCCGGACGCCCGTCGCCAGCGCGGCCGCAGCACGCCGTCCAGGCCGTAGGCCCGGCCGGCCGCGGTCGCGAGCAGCGCGACATGCGCCAGCAGCATCAGGAAGTAGGACCAGTGCCACTCGTGCGGAGCGTTGAGCACGCTCAGCGTGATCGCCAGGCTCTGCGCGAAGCCGACCACCGCCCAGAAGCGGGTCGCCAGCCCGATCAGCAGGAAGGCGCCCAGCGACGCCTCGACGAGCAGCGTCACCCAGCCGAAGAACGTGAAGTTGGGCAGCACGACGTTGTCGACGAACCACGCGTACGGCGGGAGCACCGGGTGGTCCACCGCGAACTCGGTGAACCTGCGCAGCCCGCGGGCCGGCTCCGATGCGGCGCCGAAGTCCGGCGGCGTCTTCCAGCCGGCGTTCTGCACCCACATCAGCGCGACGCCGATGCGCAGCGCCGCGACGCCAAGCCTGGTCCCCCGGGTGTCCGGCAGCGGCTCGCCCGGCGCGCCGTCGTCGTACACCGTCGGTGTGCTCGCACGGGTCTGGGTCACGGGGTCGATACAACGCGGCATGCGCGCGGGCGGCAACCCGGCGGCGCCTTACGGAAGTCGAACGTGTGGCCGACCGGACGGCTCGCCGGCCCGCTGGTCGAGGGCGGCTGCGGCGCTGACGACCTCCGGTACGCCGATGTCCAGCAGGCCGCGGTCCGGCTCGTCGGCGAGCGGGTCACCGGTCCGGCCCTTCCACAGGACCACGTGCTCGCGGCGGTCGGCCGGCGGGCCCCAGAGCGCGGGCGGCGTGGGGCCGAACAGCACGACCGACGGGCGGCGCAGCGCCGTGGCGAGGTGCGCGACGCCGGTGTCGGCGCAGAGCACCCGGCCCGCCGCGGCGACGTGCGCCGCGAACGTCGCGATGTCCGCGCCGACCAGTGACTCGAGCACCGGACGGCCGTCGCCCGCACCCGCAGGCTCCGGCGCGCTCACGGCGTCGACGACCGCTCGGACGAGATCCGCCTCGGCGGCCGCGGCCGTGACGAGCACCGTGCGGCCCCCTGCGAGCTCGGCGCCCGCCACGTCCGCCCAGCGCTCGGCCGGCCACTGCCGCGCCCGGAACGCCGCCCCCGGATGGATCACGGTGCAGCCGCGCAGCCGCGGCGGCACGCCGTACGCCGGGACGTCGATGTCCAGCGCCGCCGGGTCGGCCGGGATGCCGCTCTCGGCGAGCAGCCGGCACCAGCGCAGCACCTCGTGCTCGTCGGCGCGCCACTGCGGGTCGCCAACCGAGACGTCGGAGCAGCCGAACGCCACCAGCCGGCCGGGCGCCGTGTCCAACAGCAGCCGGTGGCTCTGCGGCCCGCGGCCGTGCAGGTTGACCGCGACGTCCGCGCCACGCAGCGCGGC
>DASQMY010000084.1:0-12310 GCA_035645255.1 Mycobacteriales bacterium | reverse complement strand
GGCGGCTGCGTGCCGTCGGACGCGGTGGAGTGGGCGTGCAGGTCGATGCGCATGGCGGCGCCATCGTACGGGCCACGCACACCGCCCCCCGAACCACCGTCACAGCAGGCGGGACGCCACCTCGGCCGTGTCCGGTGGCCCGAAGAGGCAGCCCTGCCACTGGTCGCAGCCGAGGTCCCGCAGGACCGCCAGCTGCTCTGCGGTCTGACACCCTCTGCGGTTACCGTGAGCCGGACCCGGTGCGCGAGCGTCACGACCGCCTCGGCGATCGCGCGGTCGTCGTCGTCGGTCGCGAGCCCGTCGACGAAGTCGTCGATCCCGATCCGCGTGGGACCGGCACCGGTCGCGCCGACGGGATCCCCTGCCCGCGCCGGGTCCCTCATCCCCAGCGTCGCACTCTCGGTGCCTCCTGTCACCGGCCGCCGCCGCGCCATGTTGTTGTCGGCATAGGGTGGCGCCAGACCAAGGGAGGCACGGATGGAGCTGGCCGAGCTGGCCGAACTCGCGCGCGACGAGGCGCAGCGGCACGGCGTCGAGTACGCCGACGCGCGGGCCGTGCAGGAGGACTCCGAGTCGATCGACGTCCGGGACGACACCGTGCAGGGCGTCGGGCGGGCGACCAGCCGCGGCGTCGGCGTACGGGTCCTGGCCGGCGGCTCCTGGGGGTTCGCCGCGACGAGCGACGCGGACGAGGGACAGGTGCGCCGCGCCGTCGAGCGTGCGGTCGACATCGCGCGCGCCAGTGCGACGGTGCAGCGCGAGCGCGTCACGCTCGACGACTCCCCGCCGCCGAGCGGCACCTACACGACGCCGCACGAGCGCGACCCGTTCGACGTACCGCTGGCGGAGAAGGTCGACCACCTGCTCGCCGCAGCCGCCGCCGGCCGGGAGGCCGCCGGGGTCTCCTACGTGGAGGCGACAGCGGACGCCTGGCGCCGGCGTACGGCGTTCCGCTCGACCGAGGGCGGCTGGTTCGACCAGACCGTGTTGCAGGTCGGCGGCGGGATGCGGGCGCTGGCGATCAAGGCGGGCGACGTGCAGCGCCGGAGCTACCCCAACAGCTTCCGCGGCCAGTACACCGGCGGCGGCTGGGAGGACGTCGTCGCGCTCGACCTGGCCGGCAACGCGCTCGCCACCGCCACCGAGGCGGTCGCGCTGCTCGACGCGCCCGACCTGCCGGCCGGCCAGCGCACGCTGATCCTCGAGTCGAGCCAGCTCGCGCTGCAGGTGCACGAGTCGGTCGGCCACGCGACCGAGCTCGACCGGATCCTCGGCATGGAGCGCGCCTACGCCGGCACGTCGTTCGTCGAGGTCGCCGACCGCGGCCACCTGCAGTACGGCTCGCCGCTGGTCACCATCACCGCCGACGCGACGACCCAGGGTGCGATGGGCACCTTCGGCTACGACGACGACGGCGTGGCGGCCGGCGAGACCACGCTGATCCAGGACGGCCTCCTCGTCGGCTTCCTGACCAACCGGGAGAGCGCCGGGGCGATCGGCGAGCGCTCCAACGGCACCGCGCGCGCCGACTCGTGGAGCACAATCCCGCTGATCCGGATGAACAACGTCTCGCTGCAGCCGCGGGAGGGAGACCTCGAGTCGATCGTCGCCGACACCGACGACGG
Source organism: Mycobacteriales bacterium (assembly GCA_035645255.1). Classification (GTDB taxonomy): domain Bacteria; phylum Actinomycetota; class Actinomycetes; order BP-191; family BP-191; genus DASQMY01. The sequence goes on along the minus strand of DASQMY010000084.1, from coordinate 10,685 downwards.
CATCCTGCTGCTGACCAACAAGTCGTGGTCGATCGACGACCGCCGGGTCAACTTCCAGTTCGCCTGCGAGGCGGCCTACGAGATCCGCGGCGGCCAGCGCGGGCAGCTCTACAAGAACCCGACGTACGCCGGCCGCACGACGGACTTCTGGGGTTCGTGCGACGCGGTCGGCGGCCGGGACGACTGGCGGGTCTGGGGCATCCCCAACTGCGGCAAGGGCCAGCCGGGGCAGGTGGCGCGCGTCGCGCACGGCGCCGCGACCGGCCGCTTCCGGGGCGTCACGACGGGGGTGGGCGCGTGACCCGCCTCGGCAACGACCGCGCGCTGTCGCTCGCGGAGACCGTGCTGCACACCGACGGCGCCGACGCGGTCGAGATCGTGATCACGACGTCCGACTCGGCGCTGACCCGGTACGCCGACAGCCGGATCCACCAGAACACCGCGCGCGACGACGGCGACGCCCGGATCCGCGTGGTCGTCGACGGCGCCCGGATCGGGGTGGTCGCGACCAACGACCTGTCGGTGGAGTCGCTTCGCGCCGCTGCGGCGGCGGCCGTCGAGTCGGCGCGCGTGACGCCGCCCGACCCGACCTACGCCGGGCTCGCGCAGCCGGCGCCCTACCCGGACGCCGGCCACTACGACCCGGGCACCGCCGAGTGCTCGCCCGCCGAGCGCGCCGACCGGGTCGCGAGGATGCTCCGCGAGCTGCCGTCCGGCGTACTCGGGTCCGGGGCGGTGGAGACCGGGGCCAGCGAGCTGATCGTCGCCAACAGCAACGGCGTCCGCGGCTACTCGCTGACGACCCGCGCCAACACGGTGATCCTCGCCTCGGGTGACGACTCGACGGGCTACGCCGAGGACACCTCCTCGCGGTTCGGCGACATCGACGTCGAGCGGCTGGCCCGCCGGGCGGCCGCGAAGGTGGAGCTCGGCCGCAATCCGCGCGACGTCCCGCCCGGCGACTACGCCGTCGTGCTCGAGCCCGCCGCGACCGCCACGCTGGTGGAGTTCATGTGCTACATCGCCTTCAACGGCAAGGAGATCGCCGAGGACCGGTCGCCGCTGTCCGGACGGATCGGCGAGCAGGTGTGCGACCCGCGGGTGACGATCGTCGACGACGCGCTGTCCGACGTACTCCCCGGTGTGCCGTTCGACTTCGAGGGTGTCGCCAAGCGCCGGCTGCCGCTGATCGACAAGGGCGTCGCGACCGGCGTGGTGCACGACCTGGCGACCGCGCACGCGGCCGGCGCCGAGCCGACCGGGCACGGCCTGCCGGCGCCCAACCCGGAGGGCGGCTTCCCGCTGCACCCGGTGATGGACGCGGGCGACACGTCGTACGACGACCTGGTGGCGGGCATGTCGCGCGGGCTGATCGTGACCCGCTTCCACTACACCAACATCGTCAACCCGATGGACACGTCGATCACCGGGATGACCCGCGACGGGACGTTCCTGGTCGAGGACGGCAAGGTCGTCGGCGGGGTGCGCAACATGCGGTTCACCCAGTCGATCCTCGAGGCGCTGAGCAGCCTGGAAGCCATCGGCGCCGAGCGGGAGACCTCGAGCGAGCTGTTCTTCGGTGCGGCGCACACGCCCGCGGTGCGGCTGTCCCGCTTCGCGTTCACCTCGTCGACGAGCTTCTAGGCCGGCGGCGGCCGCGACGTGAGGCTACGGCGGCGCCGCGGCCGCCGGCGCGACTGCCCGCGTGTCAGCGCTCGGTCGCGATCTCCGGCGGGAGGTCGGTCGGGAGCTCGCGCAGCCGCGGTGTCTGCGCGCCGAAGACCAGGTCGAGCTCGGGGTGCCCGCCGTCCCGCAGGTCGTGCAGCTGGAAGCGGTCCAGCACCCGGCGGGCGACGTCCGGCCAGATCACGATCCACAGCCAGACGCCCTTGGCCTCGCCGACCAGCGCACACCGGTCCTCGGCCTGCGCGGTGCGCCACATCGCGGTGGGGTGCCCGGCCGCCTCGAGCTTGATGTCCGGGGCGCCGTCCGGCGGGGCGCCCGGGTCGGGACCGGCCAGGCCGGCGAACCTCGCGCCGAGTCCGATCGCCGGCTCCTCCCCGATCAGCAGCACGTCGGCCGGCCCGCCGGTGGGCGACGGCCCGGACATGGCGACGAGCGACGCGCGTGGGCCGGTGCGGTCGTCGCCGACGTAGCCGACACCCGTGACAGTCCAGTCCCCCGGCAACGGCCGGGCGACCCACACCGGGACCTGGCTGGTGCTGACCAGCCGGTCGATCGCGGGGAGCCCGGGCTGCGGCGCGAGGTGGAACGGCATGACCTCGCCGTGCCGATCGCACTGCCACGCGCTCGACCAGAAGCCGGGAGCGCGGAGCGCTCCGGCGCAGCGTGGGCACGTCGGGACGGCGGTCATCTGCGATCAACGGTCCCGCCGCGGACGGCGCCGCGTCAATACCGAAGTCAGCGAGCGGTCAGTAGCGGTCGTCGACGATCTCGGTGCGCGGCTCGTCGACGACGTGCGTCGTGGTCGGCTCGACGACCTCGCGGACCCGACGCACCCGGCGTACCGGACGGTCCACGACGACGGTACGGCGACGGCCGCCACCGCGGAAGCCGCCGAAGGCGAGCGCGAGTGCCGCGACGACCATGACCACGACGACCAGAATGACCGCTTCCATGACTCAGCCTCTCGTCAGGCGCGGCGGGTCAAGGGCTTGGCCCACCCTGTCATTGACAATGCCCAGGTGGACAACGCGGAAAACGGCACGGCGGTGGTGCTCTGCGCGGGCGGCGTCGCCCTCGACGACGCCGGCCGGCTGCTCGTGGTGCTGCGCTCCAACGAGCCCAACCCCGGCCTCTGGTCGGTGCCCGGCGGGCGGGTCGAGCCCGGCGAGACGCCGGCGGCCGCGGCGGTGCGCGAGGTGGCCGAGGAGACCGGCCTGGTGGTCGAGGCGGGACCGCTGCTCGGCGTGCTGCACTGGGAGTCGCACCGCGCTGACGGCGTACCGGTGGTCCTGGAGATCCACGACCACGCGGTGACGGTCGTTGGCGGCGAGCTCGGGGCCGGTGACGACGCGGCCGACGCCAGGTGGATGTCAGCCGCCGAGCTGGCGTCCGCGCGACTGACGCCGCTGCTGCTCGAGACGCTCGCGGAGTTCGGCGTGCACCCGCGCTGACGGTCTATCCGACGGCGCCGCTCGTCACGGTGATGGTCGCGAAGAGGATCGCCAGCATGGCCGCGTAGAGGAAGGCCAGGTGCGTCCTGGGGCGCTCGATCTCCAGGACGTGGTCGCCGATGACGACGCCTCCGATGAGCATGGCGGTCATTGCGATCGTCAGCAGCAGCATGGGTCTGTCCTCGCAGCGGTCCGTAGCGGGTTCGTGTGGGGGCGTCGCTGTGTGTCTCGGCACAAGTCGCCCCGGGTTTGAGGCTAGATGAGCGAGACGGCCCTGGCGGTCGCCCAGATGGACGATTTGCCCGTCGCCAGCTGGTCCATAAGGACTAGGCGGACGGGTGGTCCGCCACATCGTGCCGCTGCGCGATGAGCAGGCAGACGTCGTCCTCGGGGCGCTCGACGAGAGCCGCGACGAGCTGCTCGCAGTGCAGCTGCAGCGGCCTCGCGGGGTCGCGGTCGGCAGCCGCGGCCAGCGCCTTCAGGCCGACGTCGATCGGCCGCTCACGGCCCTCCACCAGGCCGTCGGTGAACAGGTGCAGCATCGCGCCGGCCGGCAGCGCAGCGGTGCGGTTCACGTGCTCGCGGCGCCTGCCCGTCGTCACCCCCAGCGGCGGGCCGGGTGGATCGTCGAGGTACGCCGACGAGCCGTCGGCGAGCGCGACCAGCGGCGGCGGGTGGCCGGCCGACGCCCAGGTCAGCGCACCGGTCTCCGGCTGGAGCACGACGATGACGGCGGTCGCGTGCGCGTCCGGGTCGGTCCAGTCCAGCAGCGCGCTCAGCTCGTCGAGCACCGCGGCCGGGTCGACGCCGGCGACCAGCCGGGCGCGCATCGCGTTGCGCAGCTGGCCCATGACGGCGACGGCCGGGATCCCGTGACCGGCGACGTCGCCTACCGACAGCGCCACGCAGCCGTTGCGCAACCGAAGCACGTCCCACCAGTCGCCGCCGACGTTGGGCCCCGCCGTGAACGGCACGTAGCAAGCGCTCACGTCGTACCCAGGCACCTCCGGCATCGCGGCCGGCAGCAGCACGTCGTGCAGCGCCTCGAGCGCGGCTCGGTGCTGGCCGTACTCGGTCGCCGAGCGGAGGATCACCGCGGTCCGCTCGGCCACCTGCCTGGCGAGCACCACGTCAGCGGCCGACATGTCGTGGCCGACGGCGGTCGCGAACAGCATCGCGCCAAAGGCACGGCCGGCGTCGAGGAGCGGGATCATCCACGCGTCGCCGAAGCGGATGTGCTCGACCCGCTTCTTGAACTCCGGCTGGGTGATCGCGGCCAGCTGCGCCTCGTCGATCGGCGGCAGGTGCACGTCCTCGCCGCTGCGGATCGCCACCGCGTTGGGCGACTCGGAGCTGAGCGGGGTCGGGAACCGGTCGACGAGCTCGGCCGGCGCGCCAGGGAACGACCGGCTCGACGCCGCGGCGCGGCGGACGACACCGCCTTCGCGGATGTAGACGACGCAGGAGTCGACGAACCGGTCGGTGCAGCTCGCGGCGATCTGCCGCGCGACGGGGAGCCAGTCGTGGCCGCCGCCGGCCGCCGAGACGCGGGCGAGCAGGTGGTTGGCATCCGCGTCGGCCCGCGCGGCCTGGTAGAGCCGCGCCCGGTCGAGCGCGATCGCGCACTGGTCGGCGACCGCGAGCATCGCGATCCGGTCGTCCGCGTCGAACTCGCGGGGCTGCGCGAACCCGAACGACACCACGCCGAGCGTCTCGTCCATCGCCGACAGCGGCAGTACGACGAACGCCTCGCTGCGCGACGGCGTGCCGGCGAGGACCGGCCAGCGCGCGTCGCGGTCGGCGCGGGAGCCGACGAAGCACGGCTCGCCCGACCGCACCACCTGCGGGCCGGGCAGCTCGGCCTCGATCGGGATCCGGGCGAACGTCGCGACGGCCCGCGGGTCGCCGTTGCGCTCGTGCGTGAGGCGCAGCCCCGCGCCGTCCGGCGTCATCAGCCACAGGCTGGTCGTCACCGCGTCCAGGTGCGTGCAGACGGCGTCCAGCACGGCTTCCGCGACCTCGTCCTCGGTGCGCGAGCTGCCGAGGGCGGAGGCGACGGCCCGGACCACGGCGAGGCGGCTGGGCAAGGCGCGGAGACCCCCTCCGGTGGCGGCCGGGCGCGACGTCCGTCGCTGCGACGAGACGCTAGTGGCACCCTCGCCGCGCCGTCACCGGTTTGGCCCGAAGATCACCCGATCAGCCCTCACGCAGCTCGGGGCGTCCCGGCTGGTCGCCGCCCGACGCGTGCGACTGCTTGGGCACCATCACCTTGCGGCGGAAGACGCAGACCAGCGTGCCGTCCTGGTTGTAGCCCTTGGTCTCGACCTGGACGACGCCGCGGTCCTCCTTGGACCGCGACTCGGTCTTGTCGAGGACTGTCGTCTCGCCGTAGATGGTGTCGCCGTGGAACGTCGGCGCGACGTGCTTGAGCGACTCGACCTCGAGGTTGGCGATCGCCTTCCCCGAGACGTCCGGGACGCTCATCCCGAGCAGCAGCGAGTAGATGTAGTTGCCGACCACGACGTTGCGCCCGAACTCCGTCGTCTGCTCGGCGTAGTTGGCGTCCAGGTGCAGCGGGTGGTGGTTCATCGTCAGCAGGCAGAACAGGTGGTCGTCGTACTCGGTGACCGTCTTGCCCGGCCAGTGCTTGTAGACCGCCCCGACCTCGAACTCCTCGAAGTACCGGCCGAACTGCATCCCGCTGCGTCCTCTCGCTCGCCGACGGCCGAGGGTACGCCGCCGCGCGCACGATGGGGCAAGCGGCCGGTGCGTCAGCCGTCCAGTGGTACGCCGGACCGGTCCGGGTCGCGCACGTCGACCCCGTGCTCGAGCCAGCGCTGCTCCAGCGCCCCGGCGCCGTGCACGCGCTTCCAGGCCGCCTCGTTGGGCGTCATCGGCAGCACCGGGAAGAAGCGAACCGGGCCGCGCTCCGCGCCGTCGAGCGGCGGCAGGACGAGGTCGTCGACGAGTCCGCCCGGCGCGCCGACCAGCACCGCGGTGAACGGCGCGCCGTCCCACAGCGGCTCGCCTAGGTCCAGGCTCGCGCCGGCCGATACGACGAGGCCCTCGACCACCGGGGTCATCGCGAGGGTGGCGAGCCGGCGCAGCACGGTGTCGTGCGGGCCGCGAACGCTCAGCACCAGCTCGGCGCGTGGACCGCTCACCTGCTCCACTACGGCGGCGGTCGGCTCGACCATCGGCGCCCGCGACATGCCCAGCGTGGCGTAGCGGACGGTGCCGTCGTCGTACGGGCCGAACCTGAGCACGTCGACCGGCTCGGTGCCGAGGAACGTCACCGAGGCGCGTCCGGTGTCCGGCCCGAGCGCGGTACGCAGGTGCGCCTCGACCAGTTCGATGACCATGGCCGGTCATTGTGTCCTGGCCCGCCGCTATATGGTCGATCGCGTGAGTGATCTTGCGGTACGCCGAGTCGACTTCGGCTACTTCGTCCGGCCAGCGATCGAGACCGGCACCGGCGCAGCGCGGGTCGAGCCGTGCCTCGGCTACGTCGTGGAGCACCCGGCCGGGCTGCTGCTCGTCGACACCGGGATGGGCAGCGACCCGGGCGTCGACGCGCACTACCGGCCGCAGCGCCGGTCGCTCACGTCAGCACTCGCCGACGTCGGGCGCGCGCCGGGCGACGTGCGCCTCGTCGTCAACTGCCACCTGCACTTCGACCACTGCGGCGGCAACCCCGAGCTGGCCGGGGCGGCGATCGTCGTGCAGCGGGTCGAGTTGAAGACGGCGCTCGAGACGCCCGACTACACGCTGCCTCAGCTCGTCGACGTTCCCGGCCTGCACTACGAGTCGCTCGACGGGGAGGTGGAGGTGCTGCCGGGCCTCTTCGTGATCCCGACACCTGGACACACTGCCGGGCACCAGTCGCTCGTGGTACGCCGGTCCGACGGCACCGTTGTCGTCGCCGGGCAGAGCCACGACTCGGCGACCGCCTTCAGCGCGGACGCGCTGGCCTGGCGGGCGGGCCGCGAGCGGCCGGGTGCTGCGGAGCTCCCGGTGGCGCCCGCTTGGATGGAGCGGCTCCAGCAGTTCGACCCGGCACGTGTCGTCTTCGCGCACGACCATGCCGTCTGGGAGACGTGAGAAGTGCGGGTCCTGTTCAGCTTCACCGGCGGTGAGGGTCACCTGCAGCCGCTCCTGCCGCTGGCGCTTGCGGCGGCCGGCGCCGGACATCAGGTGCTGGTTGCCGGAGCAGCGTCGCTGGGTCGTGTCGCCGGGGCCGCCGGGGTGCCGTTCCGCGCGGCCGGGCCGGACGTCGTACCGCAGCATGTGCCGTTGACGCCGGTCGACATGGACCGCGAGGCGCGCGCGGTCACGGACGCCTTCGCCGGCTGGATGGCGCGGGACCGGGCCGCCGCGCTCGTGCCGCTCTGCGAGGAGTGGCGGCCGGACGTCCTGGTGCGCGACGAGATGGACTTCGGCGCCGCCGTCGCGGCCGAGTGCGTCGGCATCCCGCACGCCAGCGTCCTGGTCCTCGCGGCCGGAGGCTTCGTAACGGCCGACCTCATCCGCGAGCCGCTGGACGCATTGCGGGCAGAGCACGGCCTGCCTCCCGACCCGGGCTTGGAGATGCCGACCCGGCACCTGGTGCTGTCGCCCTTCGCGCCCAGCTTCCGCGACCCGGCCGACCGGCTTCCCGGTACGGCACAAGGGTTTCGCGCGACGCGACCGCTCGACCACTTGAGCCGACCAGCCGTTCTGGACCGACTCAGCGGCGCGCCGGTGGTCTACGTGACGCTAGGCACGATCTTCAACACCGAGTCCGGCGACCTGTTCGACCGGGTGATCGCCGGCGTCCGCGGGCTCCCCGTCGACGTCGTCGTGACCACCGGCCGCGCTGTCGACCCGGCGAGTCTCGGACCGCAGCCGGCCAACGTGCACGTCGAGCAGTACGTCGCCCAGTCGCTCCTCCTCCCCCGCAGCACCGCGGTGATCTCGCACGCCGGCTCGGGCAGCATCACCGGCGCGCTCGAGCAGGGCCTGCCCGTCGTCTGCATCCCGATGGGCGCCGACCAGCCATTGAACGCCGCGCGTTGCTCCGCGCTGGGCGTGGGCCCGACGCTCGACGCCATGACGCTGACGCCTGGTGACGTCGCGGCCGCCGCGTCCGCCATTTTGACCGATCCGTCGTATCGGGCGGCAGCCGGCCGGGTGCAGGCGGAGATCGCCGCCCTGCCACCCGCGTCGTACGCCGTCGGACTGCTGGAGCGCCTCGCTACTGGCGAAGCTTGTACTCCTCGAGCAGCCGGCGCCCGATGATCATCTTCTGGATGTCCGACGTCCCCTCGCCGATCAGCAGCATCGGGGCCTCGCGGTAGAGCCGTTCGATCTCGTACTCCTTCGAGTAGCCGTAGCCGCCGTGAATGATGAACGACTCCTTGACCACGTCGGCGCAGTACTCGCTCGCCAGGTACTTCGCCATGCCCGACTCGAGGTCGTTGCGCTCCCCCCGGTCCTTGGTCTTGGCGGCGCTCACCATCAGCAGGTGCGCGGCCTCGACCTTCGACGCCATCTCGGCAAGCCGGAACAGCACCGCCTGGTGCTGCGCGATCGGCTTGCCGAACGTCTCGCGCTGCTGGGCGTAGGCGATGGCCAGCTCGAACGCCCGGTACGCGATGCCGCAGCCGCGGGCGGCGACGTTGACCCGGCCCACCTCCACGCCGTCCATCATCTGGTAGAAGCCCTGACCCGGTGACTCGCCGAGGATCGCGGACGCCGGGATACGGGTGCCTTGCATGACGAGTTCGGTCGTCTCGACGCCCTTGTAGCCCATCTTCTCGATCTGACCGGGGATCGTGATCCCGTTGCCGACCTCGCCGAAGCCGGGCTGCTTCTCTAGGAGGAACGTCGTCATGTTCTTGTAGACGGAGTCGGCGCCTTCGTCTGTCTTCACGAGCAGGGCAACAAGTCCGGCCCGCGCGCCGTTTGTGAGCCACATCTTCTGCCCGTCGACTACGTAGTCGTCGCCGTCGCGGACCGCCTTCGTCTTGATCGCCGAGACATCCGAGCCGCACCCCGGCTCGCTCATCGAGAAGGCACCGCGAATCTCGCCGGCCGCCATCATCGGCAGCAGCCGGCTCTTCTGCTCGGCGGTTCCGTGCTGGCGCAGCATGTAGGCGACGATGAAGTGCGTGTTGATGACGCCGCTGACACTCATCCAGCCACGGGCGAGCTCCTCGACGACGAGCGAGTACGTCAGCAGCGACTCGCCGAGCCCGCCGTACTCCTCCGGGATCATCAGCCCGAACAGACCCATGCCCTTCATGGCGTCGACGATCGCCTCGGGGAACTCGTCCTTGTGCTCCAGCTCGGTTGCGTAGGGGAGGATCTCCTTGTCCACGAACTCGCGGACCGTCGTCAGGATCTCGTACTGGACGTCGGTCAGGCCTTCGGTCTGCTGCAGGCGCCCCATCGCGCTGTCCTTCCGAGCCGGGCGGTACGGCGCGTCAGCTGCCGTCCGCGGGGAAGCTCCCGCGAGTATCAACGCCGCCGCCGGCCCGACGCGAACGCGGTCAGTACGCGCCGTGCGGGCGGAGCAGTACGGCGACCGTGCGGAGCAGGATCAGCACGTCGAGGGCCGGCGACCAGTTCTCCACGTAGTAGAGGTCGAGGCGAACGCTCTCCTCCCAGGAGAGGTCCGACCTGCCGCTCACCTGCCACAGCCCGGTGATACCGGGCTTGACGAGCAGCCGACGGCGCTCAGCCTCGTCGAAGTCCTCGAGCTTCTCGGGCAGCGGCCTCGGCCCGACCAGCGACATGGAGCCATTGAGGACGTTGAACAGCTGCGGCAGCTCGTCGATGGAGAACCTGCGTAGCCACTTGCCGAGCGGCGTCACGCGCGGGTCCGCCTTGACCTTGAACAGCATGCCGCCGGACTCGTTGGCCAGGTCCGCCTTGCGCGCCTCAGCGTCGACCGCCATGGTCCGGAACTTCCAGACCCTGAAATCCTTACCGCGCACACCGAGCCGGTGCTGCCGGAAGAACGCCGGCCCGGGCGAGGTGAGCCGGACGAGAATCGCGACGATTAGCAGCAACGGCGACAGCAACACGACAAGAGCCGTCGCGACGGAGTAGTCGAAGACTGTCTTGATGATCCGCCGCATGCCGGTGAACTCGGGCCGTTCGAGGTGCAGGAACGGCAGGTCGGCCAGCGGCCGGATATGCATGCGCGGACCGGCCAGCTCCATGACGACCGGCGAGATCACCAGGTCGACGCCGGTCTCCTCGAGCTCCCAGGCGAGCCGGCGTAGCGCGCCGGAGTTCAGCGCGCGAGTGCCGGCGACAGCCAGCGTGTCGGCCCGGGTCTCCGACAGGGCTCCCATCACGTCGTGCAGCGGCCGGACGTCTATACCACTGCCCAATCGGGCTGACGTCGCCTCAACATCGGCGGTCGGCACGCAGACCGCAGTCACGGCCATGCCGGACCGGCGGCCGCGGACGAGCTCGGGCCCAAGCGCAGCGACTTCCTCCGCCGAGCCGGCAACGACCACGCGGTGCAGTGCGCGTCCTCGTCCGCGGTAGCGCCATAGC
>DASQMY010000083.1:0-3035 GCA_035645255.1 Mycobacteriales bacterium | reverse complement strand
CGAGCAGCGCGCGGTCGAGATCGGCCTGCCAGACGGCCGCCGGGTCGGATTCGCGGTGGAGCGCTGCGAGCTGCGGGCTGACGCGGCCGAGGCGGTGGTGGGGAAGGACGCCGGCGACGACCCGGACGTGACGCACGGCGCCCACCTGACCGCGACGGTGAGCTGGCGCGCCGAGCCCGGGCTCGACCTGCGCGGCGGGTCGGGGGTCGGCACCGTCACCAAGCCAGGTCTCGGCCTCGACGTCGGCGGCCCGGCCATCAATCCCGTGCCGCGCGAGATGCTCGCCGCGTCGATCGGCGAGGTGGTCGACGTTGCGCAGCGGGGCGTCTGCTGCGTCATCTCGGTGCCGGGCGGTGAGCTGATGGCGCGCAAGACGACCAATGCCCGGCTCGGCATCATCGGCGGCATCTCCATCCTCGGTACGACGGGCGTCGTCCGGCCGTTCTCCACCGAGTCGTGGCGCGCGTCCGTCGTACAGGCGATCGCGGTGATGGCCGCGCAGGGCGAGGACACCCTGGTGCTGTCGACCGGCGGGCGGACCGAACGGGCCGCGACGCGGCTGCTGCCCGACCTGCCGGAGGTCTGCTTCGTCGAGGTCGGCGACTTCACCGGAGCCGCCGTGCGCGAGGCGGTCGAGCGCGGCCTGCGGCACGTGGTCTTCGTCGGCATGGCGGGCAAGCTCGCCAAGCTCGCCGCGGGCATCCTGATGACCCACTACACGCGCTCCAAGGTCGACCCGGAGCTGCTCGCGCGCATCACCGCCGACGCGGGCGGCGACGCGACCGCGGTCCAGGCGGTGCGCGGCGCCAACACCGCGCGCCACGCCTACGAGCTGTGGCACACCGCCGGACTCATGCCGCGCGCCGGCGACCTGCTGTGCGAGCGGGTCGCCGAGGTGATCGAGCGCTTCGCCGAGGGGCGGGTGACTGCGGAGGTCGTGCTCGTCGACTTCACCGCGCTCGATGTCCGCGGCGCGAGCAGCGCCCGGTGGCGCGCATGAGCATCACCGTGAAGCCGCGGATCACCGTCCTCGGCGTGGACGGCCGCGAGATGACCGACCACGCGCGCGAGCGGCTCGCCGGCGCGGCGCTGGTCGTCGGCGGCGAGCGGCACCTGACCGAGCACGCCGACGCGATCCCCCCGGGTGCGCTGCGCTCCGCGCTCGGCGGCGACCTCACGCCGGTGCTGGACGCGGTCGTCGGCGCGACCGGGCCGGTCGTCGTACTGGCGTCCGGCGACCCGGCGTTCTTCGGCATCGTCCGGGCGCTCGCCGAGCGGGTGGGCCGCAAGCGCCTCGACGTCGTGCCGGCCGTCTCGTCGGTCGCGACGGTCTTCGCCCGCGCCGCGCTGTCGTGGGACGACGCGGTCGTGGTGAGCGCGCACGGCCGCGACCTGCGGCGAGCCGTCAACACCGCGCTGGCGCGGCCAAAGGTCGCGATCCTCACCGCCCCCGGCTCGGGTCCTGCCGAGATCGCGGCCGCCCTCGCGGACGCGCCGCGGACGATGATCGTGGGGGAGCGGCTGGGCACGCCGCAGGAGCGGGTGGTCGAGGGCGCGCCGCCCGTCATCGCCGCGCAGCAGTGGGCCGAGCCCAACGTCGTGATCGTCCTCGACGAGACGCGCGCGCTGCCGCCCAGGGGCGCGGTCTTCCCGCGCGCCGCTGCGCCGGCCGGGTGGGCGCTGGACGAGCACCAGTTCGACCACCGCGACGGCATGGTCACCAAGGCGGAGGTGCGCGCGCTCGCGCTCGCCCGGCTCGGCCCTGGCCTCGGCGACCTGGTATGGGACATCGGGGCCGGGAGCGGCTCGGTCGGTGTCGAGTGCGCACGGTTCGGCGCCGCGGTGATCGCGATCGACCGAGACGTGTCGACCGCCGAGCGGATCCGCGCCAACGCCGACCGGCACGGCGTCGACGTACGGATCGTGGCCGGCAACGCCGCCGCCCTGCTCGGTGACCTGCCCGACCCGGACGCCGTGTTCGTGGGCGGGAGCGGCGACGAGTTCGAGCCGGTGCTCGCCGAGGCGGCGAAGCGCGCGGCGCGGGCCGTCGTGGTGGCGCTGGCCGGCATCGAGCGGGTGACCCATGCGCGGGAGACCCTTGCCGCAGCAGGGTTTGCGGTCGAGGTGGTGCTGCTGCAGGCGTCGCGGCTCCGGGACATCGGCGCGCTGTCCGGCTTCGCCGCGGCCAACCCGGTCTTCGTCGTGAGCGGAGTGCGCCGGTGATCGGCCTGGTCGCGGTCACCACCGCCGGTCGGGCGCAGGCGGCGCGGCTGGCGCAGCGGTGGCCCGACACGCGGCGGTACGACGGCCGCGCGGCGGACGCCCTCCCCGCCGCCTTCGCCGAGTGCACCGGCGTCGTCGCTTTCATGGCGACCGGTATCGCGGTGCGGCTGCTCGGCCCGCTGCTCCGCGACAAGACGACCGAGCCGGGGGTCGTCTGCGTCGACGAGGGCACCCGGTACGCCGTCGCGCTGGTCGGCGGCCATGAGGGCGGCGGCAACGCGCTCGCGGCTCGGGTGGCGCGAGCCCTCGGCTGCGAACCCGTGGTCACGACGGCGAGCGAGAAATGGAACGCGCGCGCCGCGGAGCAGGCGCCGACACCCCTGCCGGTGCCGGTCGTTCTGGGCATCGGCGCGTCCCGCGGCGTCTCGGCCGCGGAGATCCTCGAACTGGTCGATCGGACGCTCGCGGCCGAGGGACTGCCGGCCGCCTCGGTCGTCGGCGTCGCCAGCGTCGAGGCCAAGCGCGACGAAGCCGGCCTGCTCGACGCGGCACAGCAGCGCGGCTGGCCCGTCACGTTCTACCCGGCCGACGAGCTGGCCGACGTCGACGTGCCCAACCCGAGCGAGCTCGTCAGGGCCGCGGTCGGCACGCCGTCCGTGGCCGAGGCCGCCGCGCTCCGGGCGGCCGGGCCGGGAGCCGACCTGCGTCCCAAGCGCAAGAGCGCGATGGCGACCGTCGCCATCGCGGTGCGCCCGCCGCGCGGTCGGCTGGCCGTCGTCGGCCTCGGCCCCGGCGCCCGTGACCTGCTCACT
>DASQMY010000082.1:0-11749 GCA_035645255.1 Mycobacteriales bacterium | reverse complement strand
CACCTCGGGCGCCTCGACCGTAGGGCTGGACGTCGGCGTGCCGGACGCCGCGGTGTCCGCTGCCTGGTTGCCGCAGGCAGCTACCGCGCCGGCCAGAACGAGCGCGGCGAGGCCGAACCCAAGGCGCCCGGGGCTACTTCGTGCCGGCGCCACCGAAGCCACCGCCGCCGCCCTTGAAGACGCCGTCCACGCCGTACCGCTTGACGTTGGGGTCGACGTCCTCCGCGCTGTTGATCCGCTGTGCGGCGGTCGCCTCGAACTCGGTCACCGTGCCGGTGTACATCTCCGGGCCGGTCTTCTTCGTGGGAGGCGGGGGCGGGGGAGCGGTCGCCGTACCGGACTCGCGGGAGCGGCGGACGCTCACCGCCCCGACCGGTGAGCCAGACGTCGGCCGCCCGCTGTCGGCGGTCTTGCGCCTGAACAGACCCATCGAGCTGCCCCTCCTCGTCGCGACGGCGCCGTACCGGAGCCGTGGTTGTCGTGACCGTACCGTGCCGCCGGCCGAGCGGAGCCTAGGATCAGGACATGGACCGACGCATCTTCGGCATCGAGAACGAGTACGGCGTGACGTGCACGTTCCGCGGCCAGCGGCGGCTCTCGCCGGATGAGGTCGCGCGGTACCTGTTCCGCCGGGTGGTGTCGTGGGGCCGGTCCTCCAACGTCTTCCTGGAGAACGGCGCGCGGCTCTACCTCGACGTCGGCAGTCACCCGGAGTACGCCACGCCGGAATGTGACTCGATTATCGACCTCGTCACCCACGACAAGGCGGGGGAGCAGATCCTCGAGTCGCTGCTGGCGAGTGCCGAGCAGCGGCTGCACGAGGAGGGCATCGCCGGCCAGATCTACCTGTTCAAGAACAACACCGACTCAGCGGGCAACTCCTACGGCTGCCACGAGAACTACCTGGTGAGCCGGCACGGCGAGTTCAGCCGGCTGGCGGACGTGCTCATCCCGTTCCTGGTGACCAGGCAGATCATCGCCGGTGCCGGGAAGGTGCTGCAGACGCCGCGCGGCGCGGTCTTCTGCATCAGCCAGCGCGCCGAGCACATCTGGGAGGGCGTCTCGTCGGCGACGACCCGGTCGCGTCCGATCATCAACACCCGCGACGAGCCGCACGCCGACGCCGAGCGGTTCCGCCGGCTGCACGTGATCGTCGGCGACTCCAACATGAACGAGACGACGACGCTGCTCAAGGTGGGCACCACCGACCTGGTCCTGCGGATGATCGAGGCGGGCGTCGTCATGCGCGACCTCACGCTGGAGAACCCCATCCGCGCGATCCGCGAGGTCAGCCACGACATCACCTGCCGCCGCCGGGTCAAGCTGGCGAACGGCCGGGAGGCGAGCGCGCTGGAGATCCAGCACGAGTACCACGCGAAGGCGCGCGACTTCGTCACGAGGCGCGGCGCCGACCCGATCGCCGAGCGGGTCGTCGAGCTGTGGGGGCGCACGCTGGACGCGATCGAGTCGGGCTCGCTCGACCAGGTGGCACGTGAGGTCGACTGGGTCACCAAGTACCAGCTCATCGAGCGCTACCGCGCCAAGCACAAGCTACCGCTGTCGTCGCCGCGGCTCGCGCTGCTCGACCTGGCCTACCACGACGTCAACCGCGACCGCGGCCTCTACTACCTGCTCGAGCGCAAGGGCGTCGTCGACCGGGTCACCGACGACGTCACCATCACCGAGGCGATGGACAAGCCGCCGCAGACGACCCGCGCGAAGCTGCGCGGCGAGTTCATCCGCAAGGCGAAGGACAAGCGGCGCGACTTCACCGTCGACTGGGTGCACCTCAAGCTCAACGACCAGGCGCAGCGCACCGTGCTGTGCAAGGACCCGTTCCGGTCGGAGGACGAGCGGGTCGAGAAGCTGATCGCCAGCATGTAGCAGCGCTGCGAAGCGAGCGGCGCCAGCCTTGTCAGAGCGCGGTTGGAGCCGCTTGCCCGGCGGCGTAGCGGCCCGCAGCCGCGGCGGCGACGAAGTACGCCGGGTCCTCGTCCAGCCCGCGCCCCATCGTCGACAGCGCCGCACCGCTCGCCCGGAGCGACTCCAGCAGCCCCGCCGCGGGCACCCGAACCAGCTCGTGCCGCTCGGCGATGCCGGACTCGACCAGGTCCGCCTCGACCTCGGCGGCCAGCGCCACCCCCAGCTCCGGTACGACGATCCGGGCGCGGGCGAGGGCGACCCGCCCGTACGCCGTCCGGCTGTGGTGGCTGATGCCGCGGTGCCGCTCGCGCTCGTCGGCGCCCGAGATCCGCAGCGCCCCGACCGGCGTGCCGCCGAGGGCGGCGACCGCGTTGACCGCCTCACCGGCCGCGACGCCGGAGAACCCCCACGGCGTGCCGGTGCCCAGGTTGCCCGGGCCCTGCGTGACCACGACGACGTCGGCGCGCTCCACGGCGTACGCCGCGATGAGCCCGGAGTGCAGCGTGACGGCCTCGTGATCGCCACCGAACGCCTGCCCGACCGTGACGGTCGCGGCCAGCTGGCCGAGGGAGCGCAGCTCGGCGACCGATCGGGAGAACCACAGCGGCAGCGCGCCGCCGTCGGTCATGACGTAGACCACCCGGGCGCCGGCGTGCACCGACCGGATGCCGGCCAAGACGGCCGGGAGCGCGGAGTGCAGGTCGGCGATCACGACCGGCACGCCGCCCAGGGACGTGGTCGCGGCGACCACCGCGTGGTGCGGCGAGTCCTGCTCGTCCACGCCCAGCACCATCGCCTGCAGCGGCGTGTAGCGCGCCTTCATGATGTGCCCGGGCCCGTCACGGTCCGCCGGGAGGCGGGCCGGGCAGCAGACCACCAGGTGGTAGCCCCCGGTGCCGAGGCCCGCGTCGACGGCGGTCGTGTTGAGGACCACCTCGTCGCCGGCCAGCGGCTCGCCGACGAGCAGCGGGTAGGCGAGCGCGACGCCGGCTGCGCCGTCGACGGTGACCTCGAGCTCGACCGCCCCGGCCCAGCGTCGGCGTACGCCGGTCACGGTCCCGCTGCGCAAGCTGATCACGCAGCGAGAGGCTACCCGGCGGCTAGAACAGCGTGCGGACGTAGCCCTTGGTGTTCTGACCCTCGAACAGCGGACGCACGACGGTCATCCCGCCGAAGGCCTCGCGGTCGGGCCGCAGGACGTAGACCTGACGCGCGGGCGACTGGCCCTGCCTGGCGTAGTCCAGCGGCGGCAGCAGGCCGTCCGTGCTGACGCCGCCGATGGAGGTGAACGCGTCCGCCATCCCGTCGCGGGTCAGCCGGCCGGAAGCGCATGCCTCCTCGAGCACCTTGCTGAAGACGAGCGCCTGCGCGTAGCCGAACGTCACGGTCGGGTTCGCCGGCTCGTTCGGGTGGGTGCGCTGGAACGCCTCGCGCACCTTGGTGACGACGGGCGCGTCGTCCGAAGCGGGGGCCCACGACTGCACGATCAGCGCGTGCTTCTCGAGCCAGTCGATGTCCGGGGTCTGCAGGATGCTCGTCGCCCAGGACGGGTTGGACAGAAGCAGCGTGACGTCCCAGTTGTGCTTCTTCGCGTACGCAGCGACGGAGGCGACCTGCGGCGTGGCGGTCGTCATCAGGATCGCCTTGGCGCCGGCCTTGTGGTACGCCGCCACCTGCGGCGTCACGTCCGGGATCTTCGGGTTGATCCGGTCGGACATCAGCTTCACCGCGGCCCGCGTGGTGACGTACTTCGAGCCGGCCAGGCCGTTGTTGCCGTACTCCCCGGCGTTGTAGAGGTGTCCGACGACGTCGCCGGCTTTGAGCACGCCCTCGTCGATCAGGTGATCGACGCCGTTCGCCATCTCCAGGTCGTACGCCGTGCCGGTGATCTGCACGTACGGGTTGGTCAGCAGGCTGGACGCCCAGGAGACCGGCGCGGTGACCATCTTGTCCTGCTCGATCTGCGGCAGCAGGATCGTCGTCATCGGTGAACCGAGACTCTGCTGCAGTCCGAGGACGTCGTCCTTGACCTCGGCGTAGAGCGCGAGTGCCTTGTACTGGTCGTAGCCGTGGTCCTTGACCACCAGCTTGACCTGCCGCTCGCACACGCCGCCCGCGGCGTTCTTCTCGGCCCAGAAGATCTGGTTGCCCTGGGTGGAGCCCTTGCCGAGCGCCTCGTAGGAGCCGGACAGGTCGGTGAGCACCCCGATCCTGATCTCCGTCTTGGTGACGCCCGGGCCGGTCTCCAGCGCGGCGCCGGCGTCCCGGCCGCACGCGGTCGCGACGAGCCCGAGCGCGGCAAGCGCCGCCGCGGTTGCCGTGCGCCGGGGGGTGCGGTCGTTCATCGGGCTGCTCCTTCTCGGGGTACGGCCGGCGGTCACAGCGCTGCCGCTGTCTCGTTCTGGGCGGTGTCGAGCTCGGCGTCTTCGCGGTAGCGGAACGTGCCGACGATGCCGCTCAGCTCGGCGGCCATCCGGGCGAGGTCCTCGGCGTGCGTACGGGTGCTGCTGGCGCCGCGGCTCACCTCGGCCGTGGCGGTGGCGAGGCCGGAGACGGTGACGGCGATGTCGCTGCTGCCGGCTGCCGCCTGTGTGACGCTGCGGCTGATCTCGTTGGTCGTGACGCTCTGCTCCTCGACGGACGACGCGATCGTCGTCTGCCGGTCGTTGACCTGGTCGATGATCGACCGGATCTGGGCCATGGCCATCACCGCGCCGCTCGCGTCGCTCTGGATCGTGGTGATCCGGGCGCCGATCTCGAGGCTCGCCTTGGCCGTCTCGTTGGCCAGCTCCTTGACCTCGTTGGCGACGACCGCGAAGCCGCGCCCGGCGTCGCCGGCCCGGGCCGCCTCGATCGTCGCGTTCAGCGCCAGCAGGTTGGTCTGCTGCGCGATGCTGGTGATCAGGCGGACGATGTCGCCGATCCGGTCGCTGCTCTCGGTGAGCGCCGACATCCGGTCGCTCGCGTCGCGGGTGACCTCCACGGCGCTCGAGACGATCATCGCGCCGTCGCTGGCGCTCGCCGCGATCTCCCGGATGGAAGCGCCCATCTCGACGGCGCCGGACGCCGCGCTGTCTGCGCTCGCACTCACCTGCTGCGCGGTCGCGGACACCGTCGCGGCCTGTCGTGCCGACTCTTCCAGTGCGGACGTCATCTGCTCGCTGAGCGCGCTCAGCTCCTGCGCCGCGACCGAGAGCTGGTCGGAGCTGCGGCTCATCGTCGCGATCGTCGCGCCGGTCCGGTCCACCGTCTCGTTCAGCGCCTCGGCGATCTCGCCGAGCTCGTCGTGCGCGTCGACCTCGACCGACGTGGTGAAGTCGCCGGCCGCGACGTGCCGCAGCGAGTCGAGGATCCGGCGGATCCGCCGGCGTACGGTGCGGATGACGAGCCAGGTGCTGATGATCGCGGCGAGCACGCTGAAGATCAGGCCGCCGATCACGGTGACGCGCGCGCGGGACGCCTGCTCACTGAAGTCGGTCGCGCTGGCGTCGATCTGGTCGGACGCGCGCTCGATCTCGTTCTTCACCAGGCGCTCGCTGCGGCGGCTGATGTCCCGGTTGGTGCCCAGACCCACCTCGCGCGCGGCGTCCGGGTCGGTCTCGTAGAGCGTGAACTCAGCCTTGAGCTCCTTCTCCCACCCGACGACCGAGGCGTTTATGGCGTCGATGACCTTGTCGGACTCGCTGTCGCCGAGCGCCCGGGCCTTCTCGAGGTGCCCGTCGATCACCGGGAACGTGCCGATCGCCTGCGTCGAGTACTCCGACGAGCCGGAGAGGAGGTAGCCGCGCTCGTGGTTGCTCGCGGACGTGATCGCCTGCAGCACGACCTCGAGCTCGGTGACGTACGGGAAGCGCTGCTTGACGACGACCGAGCCGGCGTCGCTCGTGCTGCCCAGGCTGCGGAGCGCGACCAGGGCGGACGCCCCGAGCAGGAGCACGACGACGGCCGACCCCAGGGCGAGCCCGGTGCGCAGCTGCACGGTGCGCCGGCGGCGGCGCGGGACGCGCGGAAGGCGCGGGACTCGTCGTACCGGTCGGTCGTCCTGCGGCATCGCGTTCATCGCTTCCTTCGGTCCCGGAGACATCTGGACAGGAAAGATGTCGGGTCGCGGTGGCCAGAGTTGAACGGTTCGCCCGACATATCGTCTCGGGACGAGGATTTTCGGGGCGGCAGCGTGCGCGGCCCGCGGCCGCGCGCCGGGCTTGCTAACGTCGGCGGGCGACGTTGCCCGGGAGGCGCAGAAGTGTCGGCGAAGAAGCTCGAGCGACTGGTCAACCTGACCATGCTGCTGCTCTCGACGCGCCGGTTCCTGACCGTCGAGCAGATCCACCAGCTGATGCCGTCGTACGGGCAACCCGACCCGGAGAGCTTCCGCCGGATGTTCGAGCGCGACAAGGAGGAGCTGCGCGAGCTCGGCGTACCGCTGGAGACCGGCTCGGACTCGGTCTGGGAGGACGAGGTCGGCTACCGGATCCGGCGCACCGAGTACGAGCTGCCCGAGATCGAGCTGTCGCCGTCGGAGGCGGCCGCGCTAGGCCTCGCCGCCCGCATGTGGCACTCCGCCGGGCTGGCCGACGCCAGCCGCAGCGCGCTGCTCAAGCTGCGCGCGGCCGGGATCGAGGCCGACCCGGTGCCCGGCATGGTCGAGCCCCGGGTCGACGCACCCGACGCGGCGTTCGGGCCGTGCCTGGCCGCCGTCCGCGCCGCCCAGCCGGTCAGTTTCGACTACCGCCGGCCGGCCGGCGCCGACGTGACGACCCGCCAGGTCGAGCCATGGAGCGTCGTGCACCGGCACGGCCGCTGGTACGTCGTCGGCCACGACCGCGACCGGCAGGCGGTCCGCGTGTTCCGCCTGTCGCGCATCGTCGGCCCGGTGTCCACCGTCGGCGCCGCGGGGAGCGTCGCCGTACCGGACGGGTTCGACCCGATGAAGGTGGTCGCCCAGCTGGACGCCGAGCCGGCGTCGGCCAGCGCCGACCTGCTGATCTCGGCCGACGCCGGCTGGGACCTGCGCCGCGGGGCGACCGACGAGCGACCGGCCGAGCGGGCCGGGTGGGTCCGCTGCGCGGTCCCGTTCAGCGACACCGAGCGGTTCGCCGAGACCGTCGTCGGCTACGGGCCGGACGTCGAGGTGTGCGGACCGGCTGAGCTCCGCGAGTCCGTCGTCCGCCGGCTGGCCGCGCTCGTCGGTCCGGCGCGGTGAGCACCTCCGCGAGCCGGCTGGCCCGGCTCCTCTCGCTGGTGCCCTACCTCGTGGCGCACCCCGGCGTGTCCGTCCCCGAGGCGGCCGGCGTCTTCGGGATCACCGAGGACCAGCTCCGGGCCGACCTCGAGCTGCTGTTCCTGTGCGGGCTGCCCGGCTACACCCCCGGCGACCTGATCGACGTCAGCTACGAGGGTGACCGGATCACCGTGGCCAACGCCGACGCGTTCGCGCGCCCGCTGCGGCTCACGCCGGACGAGGCGCTGGCCCTCGTCGTCGCCGCCCGGTCGCTGTCGGCCGTACCGGGACTGCAGGAGCGCGACGCGCTGGCCCGCGCGATCGCCAAGCTGGAGTCGGCGCTCGGCCCGGAGGCCGGACCGGCCGCGCGCCAGGTCGCGGTCGCGCTCGACCCGGAGGGGGAGACGCTCGAGCGGCTGCAGGGTGCGCTGGAGAAGTCCCGGCGGGTCCGGCTGCGCTACCACACCGCCGGCCGCGACGAGGTGACCGAGCGCGACGTCGACCCGATGCGCCTGGTGAGCGCGGAGGGCCGCTGGTACCTCGAGGGCTGGTGCCGCCGCGTCGACGGCGTACGACTGTTCCGGCTGGACCGGGTGCTCTCGGCCGAGCTGCTCGACGTCCCGGCCGAGGTGCCGTCGGAGGCGGTCTCGCGCGACCTGTCCGAAGGGCTCTTCCAGCCGCTGCCGGACGACCCGCAGGTCGTCCTCGAGCTCGACGCGTCGGTGACCTGGGTGTCCGACTACTACCCGTGCGAGAGCGTCGAGGAGCTGCCCGGCGGAGCCCAGCGGGTCACGCTGCGGGCCCGCGACCTCGACTGGCTGCGGAGCCTGGCACTGCGGCTCGGCAGCGGCGTGGTGATCGTCTCGCCGCCGGAGCTGCGCGACGACGTGGTCCGGCTGGCCCGCGCTGCGTACGCGCGGTACGCCGTCGCCGCGGACTAGTCCGAACGGCCCACCCGGGTTGGCCCTGAACGGCGCTCAAGGAAACTGACGCGAACGACGAAGAACGGGTTGTCGCGCACGCTGAGCGACACCCTGGCTCGTCTGAAGGGACCCGGCCATGACGACCATCAAAGCCTCCTGCCCCGACTGCGGCGAGGTCGAGCTCACCTCGGCCGACGTGACGCTCATGGTCTGCAACCAGGCGACGCTGTCCTACTACACGTTCGGCTGCCCCAAGTGCACGGACGACGTGCGCAAGCCGGCCGACGACCACGTCGTCTCGCTGCTGATGTCCGGTGGCGTCCGCGCGGTGGTCTGGGAGGTCCCGGGCGAGGCGCTCGAGGTGCACGACGGCCCGGCGCTGACGTACGACGACCTGCTCGACTTCGCGCTGCACCTCGGCGTCACCGACCTGCTGGCGCAGCCGGCTTCGTACCCGGTCAACCGCTAGCCCCCCGTGCGCACAGCGGCCCCTCGCCTCGCGGCGGCGGGCCGCTTCGCTGTGCCCGGCGGGCCGGGCGCC
Source organism: Mycobacteriales bacterium (assembly GCA_035645255.1). Taxonomy (GTDB): domain Bacteria; phylum Actinomycetota; class Actinomycetes; order BP-191; family BP-191; genus DASQMY01. Next base: position 3,141 of record DASQMY010000082.1, on the reverse strand, counting down.
CGCTACGATCCGCGCCATGCTCCTGGCCTGGCTCGTCTTCGCGGCGTCCGTCGTCGGCGGCCTGGTCGTCCTCGGGCTGTTCTGCTGGCGGCTCTACCGGCAGGTCAAGTCCCTGCTGCGGAAGCTGGAGGCGGCGAGTGCTCGGGTCGCCGAGGTCTCGACCGCCCTTGCCACCGTGCAGGCGGGGCGTCCCGGGACCGACCGGGAGAGCCGGGATGAACATCGCTGATCAGGCCACAGACCGCTGGGGCCGGGGCGTAGACTCGACAGAAACCACGATGGAAGGCCGTCCATGAACCTCCCCGGCACGCCCGAGTTGATCATCATCGCGATCGTGATCATGGTGCTGTTCGGCTCCACCCGTCTTCCTGGGGCGGCGCGGTCGCTCGGTCAGTCGCTGCGGATCTTCAAGGCGGAGACCAAGGGACTCAAGGACGACTACCGCGACGGCCTCGACGGCAAGGACGACGCCGCAGTGCGCCGCGGCGAGATCGTCGCGGACGGCACGACCGTCGGCACTCCCGCGCACGTCGAGCGGGAGACCACGGCCGTCGCGGCGGACGACCTCCGCCGGCGCGAGGAGGAGCTCCGCGTCCGCGAGGAAGCCCTCCGCCGCCGCGAGTCAGAGACCCGCTAGCAACGGGCGCTCGCCACCGGGCGCCTGGTTCCGCAGATGACTGACGTCGCAGCGCGCCGTACGCCGCTCCGCCCGCCCCCGGTGGACGAGAGCCGGATGTCGCTGGGCGAGCACCTCGTCGAGCTCCGCAAGCGCCTGCTGTGGGCGCTCGCCGCCGTCGCCGTGGGTGCAGTCATCGGCGTGGTCCTCTACCAGCGGATCTTCGATCTCATGGTCGAGCCGTACTGCCGGCTCGAGCAGTCGCGGCTGTTCGGTGGCGACGAGTGCCAGCTCAACTCCAGCAGCATCAGCGGTGAGCTGCTCAGCCGCCTCAAGGTCGGCCTGATCGGCGGGGTGATCCTCTCCGCGCCCATCTGGCTCTACCACCTCTGGGCGTTCATCGCGCCGGGCCTGCACCGCAAGGAGCGCCGCTGGGCGGTCGCCTTCATCTCCGCGGCGTTCGTGCTCTTCACCACCGGCATCGTGTTCGCCTACCAGACCCTGGACCGCGGCCTGGAGTTCCTGCTGGACGTCGGCGGCGAGCGGGTCGTCAACCTGATCGACGTCGACTCGTACTTCAGCTTCGTCACCTGGATGCTCATCGCGTTCGGCGTGTCGTTCCTCCTGCCGCTGCTGCTGATCATGCTCAACCTGGCCGGCGTGCTGTCGACGGCCCGGATGCGCGGGGCCCGCCGGATGGCCATCTTCCTGATCGCCGTCTTCACCGCAATCATCACGCCTAGCCAGGACCCGTTCACCTTCGCCGCCATGGCCCTCCCGATGTACCTGTTCTACGAGGGCGCGATCGTGTTCGGCCGGGTGAGCGACCGGGTCAAGCGACGCAAGGCGCTGGCGGACCCCAACTTCGGGCTCGCGGACGACGAGATGTCGCAGATCGACGACCGCCCGTCGGAGCTGGACCTGACGCCGACGCCGATCGACGATCCGGACGACGAAGGTCCCGCCCGGCGCTAGCCTGCCGTCCATGCAGCTCGCCGTCGCCATCAGCCCGACCGCCGGGCGGGGCCGCGCCGACCGCCTGCGCCGGCCCGTCGTCGACCAGCTGCTCGCCGGCGGCGCCAGCGTCCACGTGATCGAGGGCACCGACGCGGCGGACGCCGAGCGGCGGTGCCGGGAGGTCGTCGAGCACCGCCCGGACGGGCTGGTCGCGGTCGGCGGCGACGGGATGGTGCATCTCGCCGTGCAGGCCTGCGCCGGGTCCGGCGTACCGCTGGGCATCATCCCCGCCGGGACCGGCAACGACTTCGCCGGCGCGGTGGGGCTGCCGGTCAAGGACCCGGTGGCCGCGGCGAAGGTGATCCTCGCCGGGTGCACCCGGCAGATCGATGCCGTGCGGGCGGGGGACCGGTGGTTCTGCTGCGTGCTCGGCGCCGGGTTCGACGCCGCGGTCAACGCCCGCGCCAACGCGATGACGTGGCCGCACGGCACGGCCCGCTACGTCGTCGCGACGCTCCGCACGCTGCGGCGGCTGCGGCCGATCGACTACACGCTGACCATCGACGGCGCGACGCAGGACATCCGGGCGATGGTCGTCGCGGTCGGCAACGCGCCGTCGTACGGCGGCGGCATGCAGATCGTGCCGGACGCGGCGCTGGACGACGGGCTGCTGGACGTCTGCATCCTGGGCATCGAGACGGTCCCGAAGTTCCTCTGGAACTTCCCCAAGGTGTTCTCCGGCGCGCACCGCACGCACCGCGACATCACGCTGCTCACCGCGCGGTCGATCACCATCGACGCGGCCGGCGTGACGGCGTACGCCGACGGGGAGCGGTTCGGCGACCTGCCGCTGGCCTGCGAATGTGTCCCCGGGGCGCTGACAGTCTTCGCGCCTGGGTAGTCGTAGATTCGTGAGCATGCCTGCCGAGACCGCGTCCCGGTCACATCTGGACCTGTTCGCCCGCGGCTACGACTTCCCGCTCGACGACTTCCAGGTGGAGGCGTGCGCGGCGCTGGAGGCGGGGTCGGGCGTGCTCGTCGCCGCACCGACCGGGGCCGGCAAGACGGTCGTCGGCGAGTTCGCCGTGCACCTCGCGCTGGCGACCGGCCAGAAGTGCTTCTACACGACGCCGATCAAGGCGCTCTCCAACCAGAAGTACGGCGACCTCGTCGCCCGACACGGCGCACGTGACGTCGGGCTGCTGACCGGCGACAACTCCATCAACGGCGACGCGCCGGTCGTCGTGATGACCACCGAGGTGCTCCGCAACATGCTCTACGCCGGATCCGGCGCGCTGCGCGGGCTCGGCTACGTCGTCATGGACGAGGTGCACTACCTGAGCGACCGGTTCCGCGGCGCGGTGTGGGAGGAGGTGATCATCCACCTCCCGGAGTCGGTGCGGCTGGTGTCGCTGAGCGCGACGGTGTCCAACACCGAGGAGTTCGCCGACTGGCTCGTCACCGTCCGCGGCGAGACCCGGGTGGTCATCGAGGAGACCCGGCCGGTGCCGCTGTTCCAGCACGTGCTGGCCGGCAACCGGCTCTACGACCTGTTCGCCGGCGGTGGG
>DASQMY010000081.1:0-3890 GCA_035645255.1 Mycobacteriales bacterium | reverse complement strand
CCCGGCACCGGGACGTGGAAGCTCAACGGCCGGACGCTCGACGACTACTTCCCGAGCAAGGTCCACCAGCAGCTCGTCAACGAGCCGTTCAAGACCGTCGAGAAGACCGAGCAGTGGGACGTCATCGCGACGCTCCGTGGCGGCGGCATCTCGGGCCAGGCCGGCGCGCTCCGACTCGGCATCGCGCGCGCGCTGATCGAGTCCGAGATCGACGACCGCCCGGCGCTGAAGAAGGCCGGTTTCCTGACCCGCGACGCGCGGATCAAGGAGCGGAAGAAGTACGGCCTGAAGAAGGCCCGCAAGGCTCCCCAGTACTCCAAGCGCTAGTCCCGGCGCCCCGCCCGCATGGGACGGCTGTTCGGCACGGATGGCGTGCGCGGCTTGGCCAACAAGGACGTCACGGCTGAACTCGCGTTGTCGCTTTCGGTCGCCGCTGCGCACATCGTCGCCGAGTCCGACTCCGGGCACCGGCCGCTCGCGGTCGTCGGCCGCGACCCCCGGGCGTCCGGGGAGTTCCTCGAGGCGGCCGTCGTCGCGGGCCTCGCGTCCGCCGGCGCCGACGTGCTGCGACTCGGTGTGCTGCCCACGCCGGGCGTCGCCTTCCTCGTCAAGGCGCTGGGCGCCGACCTCGGCGTGATGCTCTCGGCGAGCCACAACGCGATGCCGGACAACGGCGTGAAGTTCTTCGACAGCGACGGCATGAAGCTCGCCGACGAGGTCGAGGACGCCATCGAGGCCCGGATGAACGAGCCGTGGACCAGGCCGACGGGCGCGGCGGTGGGTCGGGTGCGCGACGCGACCGACGAGGTCGAGCGTTACCTGGTGCACCTCGAGTCGGTGGCGACCACGCGGCTCGACGGCCTGCGGGTCGTCGTCGACTGCGCGAACGGCGCCGCGTCGTACGTCGCGCCGGAAGCGCTGCGCCGAGCGGGGGCCGACGTCATCGCGGTCGCCGCGGCCCCGGACGGGCTCAACATCAACGACGGCGTCGGCTCGACGCACGTCGAGTCGCTCGCGGCGGCGGTCCTCGGGCGCGGCGCGGACGTCGGCATCGCGCACGACGGCGACGCCGACCGCTGCCTTGCGGTGTGCCGCGACGGCGAGGTGGTCGACGGCGACGCGATCCTCGCGATCTGCGCGGTCGCGCTGCAGGAGAAGGGCCGGCTCGCCGGCGACGAGGTCATCACGACCGTGATGACCAACCTCGGCTTCAAGCAGGCGATGGCCGCGCAGGGGATCTCGGTCGTGCAGACCCCGGTCGGGGACCGATATGTGCTCGAGGCCATGCGTGAGCGCGGTGCGCGCCTCGGCGGCGAGCAGTCCGGCCACGTCATCTTCATGGACCACGCGAGCACCGGTGACGGCGTCGTGACCGCACTGTCGCTGCTGTCCCGGATGGCGGAGACGGGCCGTCCGCTCAGCGACCTGGCCGCGGTCATGCAGCGGCTGCCGCAGGTGCTGGTCAACATCCGCGTCGAGGACAAGGCCAAGGTCGACGGCTCGTACGAAGTGGCGTCGACGGTCAAGGCCGTCGAGGAAGAGCTCGGCGACTCGGGCCGAGTGCTGGTGCGGCCGTCCGGCACCGAGCCGCTGGTGCGGGTCATGGTCGAGGCGGCGACCCACGACGCTGCGCGGGTCGCTGCCGACCGGATCGCCGACGCCGTACGCCGATCGGTCGACGCCTAGCCCTTGGTGCTGCCGGACAGGTCGATGCCCTTCAGGAACGCACGCTGCGTGAACATGAAGATGAGCACCGGGATCGCCATGCCGATCACGGCTCCCGCCTGCAGCAGGCCGATCTGCACCGAGTACAGACCGAGGAAGCCGAACAGCCCCACCGAGATCGGCTGCAGCTGCGCCTCGCTCGCCAGGTAGACCAGTGGCTCGAAGAAGTCGTTCCAGGCGAAGTAGAAGTGGAACAGCGCGACGATCAGGATCGCGGGCAGCGGTCGTCACGATTAGGAAACGCTGCGAGCCATACGAATCCGCACGCTCACCGGCTCCCGGGTTTCCGGACATTTGTCCGAGTCGTCGTGGACCAGGGCTGCCGGCGGAGCTGCCGGAGCGGCGGCTGCCGGCTGGGGCGGTCGGTTACGCTGAAGCCGGCCGACCTGGTGGAGGACAACTTTGTGCGGGATCGTCGGCTATGTCGGTGAGCAGCAGGCGATCGACGTGGTGCTCGACGGGCTACGGCGGATGGAGTACCGGGGCTACGACTCGGCCGGTGTCGCGGTCATCGACGCCGGCGGCGGGCTCACCGTCGAACGCAAGGCCGGCAAGCTCGCCAACCTGGAGAAGGAGCTCGACGGCGTCGAGCTGACCGGCACCACCGGCATGGGCCACACGCGCTGGGCCACGCACGGCGCGCCGACCGACCGCAACGCGCACCCGCACTCGGACTGCGCCCGCGCCATCTCGGTCGTCCACAACGGCATCATCGAGAACTTCGCGGTGCTGCGCGCCGAGCTCGAGGCGTCCGGGCACGAGCTGCGCAGCGAGACCGACACCGAGGTCGTCGCGCACCTGCTCGAGGACACCTACACCGGAGACCTGGCCGAGGCGATGCGGGTGGTCTGCCGCCGGCTCGAGGGCGCCTTCACGCTGGTGGCGGTGCACCGCGAGTCGCCCGACGTCGTGGTCGGCGCCCGCCGCAACTCGCCGCTCGTCGTCGGGCTGGGCGACGGCGAGAACTTCCTCGGCAGCGACGTCGCGGCGTTCATCGCGCACACCCGCGACGCCGTGGAGCTCGGTCAGGACCAGGTCGTCGAGCTCCGGCGCGACTCGTGGACGGCGACCAACTTCGACGGCACGCCGGCCGAGGTCAACGAGTTCCACGTCGACTGGGACGCCAGCGCCGCCGAGAAGGGCGGCTACGACTACTTCATGCTCAAGGAGATCGCCGAGCAGCCGAAGGCGATCGCCGACACGCTGCGGGGCCGCCTCGGCGCCGCGGGGGAGATCCTGCTGGACGAGGTGCGGCTGTCCGACCAGGACCTGCGCGACGTCGACAAGGTGTTCGTGATCGCGTGCGGGACGGCGTACCACGCTGCTCTGCTCGCGAAGTACGCGATCGAGCACTGGACGCGCATCCCGTGCGAGGTGGAGCTCGCGTCGGAGTTCCGCTACCGCGACCCCGTGCTGGACCGCTCGACGCTCGTCATCGCCATCAGCCAGAGCGGCGAGACGATGGACACGATCATGGCGCTGCGCCACGCCAAGGAGCAGAAGGCCCGGGTGCTGGCGATCTGCAACACCAACGGCTCGACCATCCCGCGCGAGTCCGACGCCGTGCTCTACACGCGGGCGGGGCCGGAGATCGCGGTGGCGTCGACCAAGGCGTTCCTCACTCAGGTCATCGCGGTCTACCTGGTCGCGCTCTACCTGGCGCAGGTCCGGGGGATCAAGTACGCCGACGAGGTGCGGGCCATCGTCGAGCAGCTCAAGGCGACGCCGCGACTGGTCGGCGAAGTTATCGGGACGATGACCCCTGTCCGCGAGCTCGCGCGGCGGCTCGCCGACAAGCCGACGATCCTGTTCCTCGGCCGGCACGTCGGCTACCCCGTGGCGCTGGAGGGTGCGCTCAAGCTCAAGGAGCTCGCTTACATGCACGCCGAGGGCTTCGCCGCCGGCGAGCTCAAGCACGGACCCATCGCGCTGATCGACGACGGCACCCCGGTGATCGTCGTCGTACCGTCGCCCCGGGGTCGCGGCGTGCTGCACGGCAAGATGGTGTCGAACATCCAGGAGGTGCGGGCCCGCGGGGCGCGCACCATCGTGATCGCCGAGGAGGGCGACGACGACGTGGCCGCGTACGCCGACCACCTGATCCTCGTGCCCCGCACCCCCACCCTGCTGGCGCCGCTGATGACCGCCGTGCCGCTGCAGATCCT
>DASQMY010000080.1:0-2301 GCA_035645255.1 Mycobacteriales bacterium | reverse complement strand
GCCGTCGCCGACGGCGAGCATCGCCTCGCGGACGCCCTGCTCCTCGTTGACCTCCTCGTGCACCGAGTGCACGCCGAAGGCCTGGGCGTAGAAGGCCAGCGCCTCGTCCAGGTCCGGGACGGCGATGCCGACGTGGTCGATGGTGGTGAACAGCTCGGCCGGCAGGCCGGTGCTCGGGTCGGTGGTCACCGCGGCATCCTCCCGAACCAGACGTCTGAGACGACAGGTGGGTCTGCCCCCGGACGCGCGAGGGCCCGCCGCACCGGGTGGTGCGGCGGGCCCTCGCGCCGGAGCTGTCGGGCGTCAGCGCCGGAGGAACCCGATCAGTGCCTCGTTGAACTCCGCGGTGTGCGAGGCGTTGATGCCGTGCGGGCCGCCCTTGATCACGACCAGCTCGCTGCCCAGGATCAGCTCGTGGGAGCGCTTGCCGCTCACCTCGAACGGCACGATCGCGTCGGAGTCACCGTGGATGACCAGGGTCGGCACGGTCACCTTGGCGACGTCGCCGCGGAAGTCGGTGCGGCCGAAGGCGGTGATGCAGTCCAGCGTGCCCTTCGGCGAGGCGAACTCCGCGATCCGCAGCGCGTACTGCCGCTGCTGCTCGCTGACCGCGCCGGACTTGCGGTCCAGCAGGCCCTTGCCGCCGGCGTTGAAGAAGTCGGCGGTGAAGCCGTCGAGGAACGCCGGGCGGTCGGTGATGACGCCCTGCTGGAACTGCTCGATGGTGGCGTCGTCCAGGCCGCCGTCCGGGTTGTCGTCGGACTTGTAGAGGTACGGCGGGACGGCGGCGGCCAGCACCGCACGACTGACCCGCGCGACGCCGCGGGTCGCCAGGTAGCGGACGACCTCGCCGCCGCCCATGGAGAAGCCGACGAGGGCGACGTCGCGCAGGTCCAGGTGCTCGAGCAGCGCGTGCAGGTCGGCGGTGAAGGTGTCGTAGTCGTAGCCGTTCCAGGGCTGCGACGAGTCGCCGAAGCCGCGCCGGTCGTAGGTGATGACGCGGTGGCCGGCGGCGACCAGCGGGGCGACCTGCGGCTCCCAGGAGCGGCCGGACAGCGGCCACCCGTGGATGAGCACGACCGGTCGGCCGGCGCCGACGTCCTCGTAGTACAGCTCGACCGGCTGGCCGTTGTCCGTGCCGACGTTCAGGCGGGGCATGGGGTCCTCCCTCGTCGTGGGTCCTCGATCACCTGGCGGCCTACCCGGTCACGCACCATCGAACGCGTTGAGACCGTCGTCACGCGGAGAGCACGCCCGGGCGTCCTATCCTGTGGGACAGATCGACGTCGTGTCCCCGTGGTGCGGCGGCACCGACCCCCCGCGGTCGCCAGCGTCGGCGGCCCGCTCCTGGAGGCAGCTCATGTCCCGTTCGGTCATCGTCAGCGGCACCCGCACCCCGATGGGTCGGCTGCTCGGCTCGCTCAAGGACTTCTCCGCCGCCGACCTCGGCGGCATCGCGATCAAGGCCGCGCTGGAGCGCGCCGGCATCTCCGGCGACCAGGTCGAGTACGTGATCATGGGCCAGGTGCTGCAGGCCGGCGCCGGCCAGAACCCCGCCCGCCCGGCCGCCGTGGCCGCCGGCATCCCGATGACGGTGCCGGCGATCACCGTGAACAAGGTGTGCCTCTCCGGGCTGAGTGCCATCGCGATGGCCGACCAGCTGATCCGCGCCGGCGAGTTCGACGTCGTCGTGGCCGGCGGCCAGGAGTCGATGACCAACGCCCCGCACCTGCTGCCCAACTCCCGGACCGGCACCAAGTACGGCGACGCCAAGCTCGTCGACGCCATGGCCCACGACGGGTTGTCGGACACCTTCGACCAGGTCGCCATGGGCCAGCTGACCGAGGAGGCGAACAGCCGCTACGACCTGACCCGCGAGGAGCAGGACACGTTCGCCGCGGAGAGCCACCAGAAGGCCGCCCGCGCCGGGAAGAACGGCATCTTCGACGAGGCGATCACCCCGGTGCTCATCCCGCAGCGCAAGGGCGACCCCATCGAGTTCCGTGAGGCCGAGGGCGTCCGTGCCGACACCACGGTGGAGACCCTGTCGCGGCTCAAGCCGGCCTTCGCCCCGGACGGCACGATCACCGCCGGCACCGCCTCGCAGATCTCCGACGGCGCCTGCGCGGTCGTCGTCATGAGCGCGGAGAAGGCCGCGGAGCTGGGGCTCACCCCGCTCGCCGAGATCGGCGCGCACGGCGTCGTGGCCGGTCCGGACCCGTCGCTGTTGTCCCAGCCGTCCAACGCAATCGCGAAGGCGCTCGACCGGGAGAGGCTGACCCCGACAGACGTGGACCTGTA
>DASQMY010000079.1:0-12916 GCA_035645255.1 Mycobacteriales bacterium | reverse complement strand
CTGGGCCGAAAGGTCGGCGAGAACTCCGGCAAGCTCTACAAGGCGGCCCGCTGGCCGGTGGGCGACACCGCGATCATGGCGGCGTGGAAGCAGGACCTCAGCGTCTGCACGGACCGCGTGGACGGCGCCCGGGCCGCCTTCACCGACGCGATCGGACTCTCGCTGCCGGTCGTCGAGCTCAACACCGCCAACACGACGACGAGCGCGCGGGAGAAGGCGGCCGCCGCCGTGCGCGTCCACCGCGACGTGCGGCACTGGGTGGTGTGGGGCTGCAACGACGAGAACACCATCGGCGTCGTCGCCGCGCTCGAGGCGGCCGGTGTAGCGCCGGCGGACATCATCGGCGTCGGCATCAACGCCGACCTGAGCTGCCGCGACTGGCGGCACGGCCGGCGTACCGGCAACAAGGCGTCGCTGCTCATCGCGGGGCAGGACATCGGCGCGACCGCGTCGACAGGCTGGTCGACAAGGTGCGCTTGGGGCGGGAGCTGCCGCCGAAGAGGATCGGCCGGTCGGTCATCGTCAACGCGGAGAACTGGCGCACCGCCGGCGTACCCTGCACCTGACGCCGGCGTGCGGCGCTAGAGCGCGTCGCCCTGCACCGGGTTGCCGGCGGACACCAGCTCCGACACCGTCGAGAACACGTAGCCCAGCGCGCGGGCGCCGCGGATCAACCGGGTCAGCCCGTCCGGCCCGCCCGCCGTGCGGATGCCAGGGTCGTGGGCCAGCACTATCGCGCCCGGGTGCAGGTGGTCGAGGACGTACTGCACCGGGTCGGCCGCGCGGGTGCCCGCCGGAACCTGGATCGACCAGAGCACCACGTCGTAGCCGAACGCCGACGCGGCCGTCAGGATCTGCGGGGTCACCTCGCCGCCCCGCGGTCGCAGACAGCGCGGCCGCTCGCCGGTCACCCGGTCGATGAGGTCGTCGGTACGGCGCAGCTCCGCGTCGATCTCGGCGGCGGTCAGCCCGGTGAGCGCCCGGTGGCTCCAGGGGTGGTTGCCCAGGTCGTGCCGGGACATCTGGCGCGGCCAGCAGGTCGGGCTGCTGGCCGACGTTGCTGCCGACGATGTCGAACGTCGCGCGCACCTGCTGCTCGTCGAGCACGTCCAGCAGCGCACTCGTCTCGCGCGACGGCCCGTCGTCGAAGGTCAGCGCGACGAGCGTCTCGCCGGTCTCGACGCGGGAGAGCGCCGTCGCCGCGGATCAGCGCGCCGACGACCGCGCCCCCGGCGAGCGATCCGCCGGCGACGAGCGCGCTGCCCTTGCGGAAGGACCTGCGGTCCACTGCCCTCCTCCGCCACCGGTGCACCGGCCCCGGTCGACGCAACTACCCGGCTCGAAACGTACCGCTGCTCCGCCGGATGCGGTGCCGCTCGGTCACCGATCTGGGTGAAGTCCTGGGCGGCTTCGCGCCGGTCGAGAGCGGCATCCACTCACCCGGGACTGCACCCAGAAGAGCACCCAGCCCCGGGCGGAGCTCCGGAGCGCTACGCCAGCGGGCGGCCGCCGGTCTACGCCGAGAACGCAACCGGTGACCGGTTTTGACCGCCGCCTGGCCGTCGGCGACGATGGCGCTCCGGTCGGGCGTCGCGTCGTTCCGGCGCCGTCAACCCGAAGGACCCCATGCCGCAGCGCATCGTCGTGCTGTCCACGGCTGACACCGAGCTGCTCGCGGCTCGCGCCGCCGTCGCCGAGCTGCCGGCCGGCTTCCCGGAGGTGGTCACCGCCAACCCGGCGTCGGCCGGAGCCGTCGACCTCTCCGGCGCGCGGCTCGTGGTGGTGCGGCTCCTCGGCGGGCGCAGCGCATGGCCCGAGGGGTTCGAGGCGCTCCGCACGGACTGCGCCGACGCGGCCGTGCCGCTCGTCGCGCTCGGCGGCGAGGCCGCCCCGGACGCCGACATGACTGCGGCGTCGACGGTCCCGGCCGGGGTGGTGCAGGCGGCGCACGCCTACTTCGCGGAGGGCGGCGTCGCCAACACCGCGCAGGCGCTGCGGTTCCTGGCCGACACGGTGCTGCTCGAGGGGTTCGGCTTCGAGCCGGCCGTGCCGCTGCCCGGCCACGGCGTCCGCGGCTCGCGCGGGTCCGACCCCGCGCGACCGACGGTGGGCGTGGTGTTCTACCGGGCGCACGAGCTCAGCGGCAACGCCGGCTTCGTCGACGTCCTGTGCGACGCGATCGAGGCGCGCGGCGCCAACGCGCTGCCGGTGTTCTGCTACTCGATGCGCCCGGACGCGTCCGGCGTGGTGCCGGTCGTCGACGAGCTGCTCCGCGGCCGGATCGACGCGGTCGTCACGACAGTGCTTGCGTCCGGTGGCTCCAACGCGGGTGACGCCGAGGGCTGGGACGCCCGCGCGCTGGCGACGCTCGACGTGCCGATCCTGCAGGGCCTCTGCCTGACCTCCTCGCGCGCGGCGTGGGCCGAGTCCTCGGGTGCCCTCGCGCCGATCGACGCCGCGATGCAGGTGGCTATCCCGGAGTTCGACGGCCGGCTGGTGACCGTCCCGTTCTCCTTCAAGGAGCCCGGCCCGGACGGCATCGCGGTCTACGTCGCGGACGTGGAGCGGGCCGGCCGGCTCGCGGACATCGCGGTGCGGCACGCGCGGCTGCGGCACGTGCGGCCGGCGCAGAAGCGGGTCGCGATCGTGCTGTCGTCGTACCCGACCAAGCACGCGCGGGTCGGCAACGCCGTAGGGCTCGACACGCCTGCCTCCGCGGTCGTGCTCCTGCGGGCGCTGCGCGACGCGGGCTACGACGTCGGCGCGGGCGAGCTCGGCGCGCTGCTGTCCGGCGACGGGCCGGTGACCGCGGTGGAGGGCGATGCGCTGATCCACGCGCTGATCGCCGCGGGCGGGCACGACGTCGAGTGGCTGACGGAGGAGCAGCTCGCCGGCGCCGCCGCGCGGGCACACGGACCGGCGTACGCCGAGTGGTTCGGCGCGCTGCCGGAGGAGCTGCGGTCCTCAGTCGTGCAGCACTGGGGCGAGCCGCCAGGGTCGCTGTACGTCGACGGTGGCGACATCGTGCTCGCGACCCTGCGGTTCGGGAACGTGCTGCTGATGATCCAGCCGCCACGCGGCTTCGGGGAGAACCCGATCGCTATCTACCACGACCCCGACCTGCCCCCGTCGCACCACTACCTCGCGGCGTACCGGTGGCTGGACCTCGGGTGGGGCGCCGACGCAGTCATCCACCTCGGCAAGCACGGGACGCTGGAGTGGCTGCCGGGCAAGGGACTCGGGCTGTCAGCCGAGTGCGCGCCGGACGCGGTGCTGGGCGGCCTGCCGCTGTTCTACCCGTTCATCGTCAACGACCCCGGCGAGGGCACGCAGGCCAAGCGGCGCGCGCACGCGACGATCGTCGACCACCTGATCCCGCCGATGGCGCGGGCCGACACCTACAACGAGCTGGCCCGGCTGGAGCAGCTGCTCGACGAGTACGCCACCGTCGCCGCGCTCGACCCGTCGAAGCTGCCGACGATCCGCGCGCAGATCTGGGAGCTGGTGCAGGAGGCCAAGCTGCATCACGACCTGCACGTGTCGGAGGCGCCGGACGCCGACGAGTTCGACGAGTTCCTGCTGCACGTCGACGGCTACCTCTGCGAGATCAAGGACGTCCAGATCCGCGACGGGCTGCACGTGCTCGGCGGTGTCCCGGCCGGCGAGGCGCGGGTCGACCTCGTGCTCGCGATCCTGCGCGCAGTGCAGACCTGGGGTGGCGCCGGCGGCGCGATCCCCGGGCTGCGGCGGGCGCTGTGCGGCCACTTCGGGCTCGACGAGAAGCTGCTGCTGGCCGAGCCGGGGGCAGTCCTCGCCACCGGCGGGTCCGGCGCGTCGCCCGGGCTCGCCGCGCTGACCGCGGTCGCCGACGGCCCTGCGCGCACGGCGTCGGACGTCGTCGACCTGGTCGAGTCGCTCGCCCGGTCGCTCGTCGGCGCGATGGACGCCGCCGGCTGGGACCCGCTGAAGGCGCCGGTGCTGGTGCAGGAGCTGCTGCGCGCCGACGTGCCGGACGTCGTACGGGTGCTGGAGTTCGCGTGCACCGAGGTCGTGCCGCGGCTGGACCGGACGACCGACGAGATCAGCCACCTGCTCGGCGGGCTCGACGGCCGCTTCGTGCCGGCCGGTCCGTCCGGGTCGCCCACCCGTGGCCTCGTCGGCGTACTGCCGACCGGCCGGAACTTCTACTCCGTCGACCCCAAGGCGATCCCGTCGCGGCTCGCCTGGGACGTCGGTGTCTCGCTCGCCGACTCGCTGATCACCCGCTACGTCGCCGACAGCTCGACCTATCCGGAGTCGGTCGGCCTCGTCGTCTGGGGTACGTCGGCGATGCGGACCCAGGGCGACGACATCGCCGAGGTCCTCGCCCTGCTGGGCTGCCGGCCGGAGTGGGACGACGCCTCCCGTCGGGTGACCGGGTTCGCCGTCACGCCGCTCGAGGAGCTCAGCCGCCCGCGGATCGACGTGACGCTGCGGATCAGCGGGTTCTTCCGCGACGCGTTCCCGCACGTGATCGCCCTGCTCGACGACGCGATCCGCACGGTCGCGCTGCTCGACGAGCCGGACGACGACAACTACGTGGCCAAGCACGCTCGGCTCGACCTCGCCGCGCACGGCGACGAGCGGCGGGCGACGACCCGCATCTTCGGCTCGAAGCCGGGCGCCTACGGCGCGGGCCTGCTGCCGCTGATCGACTCCGGCAACTGGCGCACCGACGCAGACCTCGCCGAGGTCTACACGGTCTGGGGCGGCTACGCCTACGGCCGCGGCCTCGACGGCGCGCCCGCCCGCGACGACATGGAGACGGTCTACCGGCGGATCCGGGTCGCGGCCAAGAACCAGGACACCCGCGAGCACGACATCGTCGACTCCGACGACTACTTCCAGTACCACGGCGGCATGGTCGCGGCCGTCCGCGCGCTGACCGGCACCGACCCGTCGGCGTACATCGGCGACTCGGCCGTCACCGACGCCGTACGGACGCGGACGCTCGCCGAGGAGACCAGGCGGGTCTTCCGGGCGCGGGTCGTCAACCCGAAGTGGGTCGCCGCGATGATGCGGCACGGCTACAAGGGCGCGTTCGAGCTGGCCGCGACGGTCGACTACCTCTTCGGGTACGACGCGACGGCCGGTGTCGTCGACGACTGGATGTACCAGCAGCTCGCCGACAGCTACGTCTTCGACCCGGGCGTCCGCGAGTTCATGAAGCAGTCCAACCCGTGGGCGCTGCGCGGCATCGCCGAGCGGCTGCTGGAGGCGGCCCAGCGCTCGCTGTGGGCGTCGCCCGACCCGGCGACGATCGAGGCGCTGCGCGCGACGTACCTCGAGCTCGAGGGGGACCTCGAGGGCGCGGGTCAGCCGGCGCCGCAGTGACCGGCGGAGCTACGACGCGGCGTCGAGCCGACCGTCGCTGATCCTGATGGATCGGTCGCAGTAGGCGGTGACGCGCGCGTCGTGCGTCACGACGATCGCGGCCGTACCGCGCCGGCGGAGCTCCGACCGGATGAGCTGCATGACCGACTCACCGGTGCGTGAGTCCAGCGCGCTGGTCGGCTCGTCGAACAGCACCAGTGCCGGCTGATTCATCAGGGCCCGGCCGATGGCGACTCGTTGGCGCTGTCCGCCGGACAGCTGGCCGGGGAGGTTGCGAGCCCGGTCGGCGAGGCCGAGCTCAGCGAGCAGGTCGTCGGCGCGGCGGCGCGCCGCTGCGCGTCGCCGCGGTCCCATCTCGTCCACCACGAGCAGGTTCTCGCGCGCGGTCAGGAACGGCACCAGGCTCGCCGACTGGAAGACGAACCCGACGCCCTGCTGACGGAACCGCGCCCGGCGGGGTTCGCTCATCGTGGAGAGGTCGGTGCCGGCGACCTCGACGGTCCCCGAGGTCGGTGTGAGCAGGGCACCGGCGATCGAGCACAGCGTCGTCTTGCCCGACCCGGACGGCCCGACGAGCGCGACGATCTCGCCTGCGTCGACGGTGAGATCTGCCGACTCGAGCGCCACCACCTCGGTCTCACCGCGGCCGTACACCTTTCTGGCGCTCTGCAGGCGCAGCGCGGGTGCAGTCATGTTGCCCTCCCGATCGTGGAAGCAGGGTCGCTCCGGACGATGCGCCGCAGCGACACGGTTGATCCGGCCATCGCGGCGACGAGCACCAGCACCACGCTGATGACCGCCCGACCGGGGGACAGCTCGAACGGGACGCCACCGGGCGGCAGGACGGCGTCGGTGACCACGCCCGCGCTGACCGCGAGGCAGCCGGCCAGCGCAGCGAGCACGGTCGCCTGCGCGATGACACCGGCGAGCAGCGTCCGCGACCGCCCACCCACCGCCTTCAGCACGCCGTACAGCGCGGCGCGTTCGATCGTCAGCAGGATGAAGAACAGCGCCACCACGATGACGCCGACGAGCACCGTCAAGCCGATCAGCGCGTTGAACACCGCTCCGCCGATGTCCGGCACGGCGGCGGCGGCGGCCGCGCGCGTCAGCGTCGTGGTCGACCCGACCGTCGCGTCGATCGTCCGCGCGACCGCCTCCGCGTCCGCACCGGCCGCTGTCCGCACCACCAGCACGCGAGCCGCATCCCGCGGCAGCACGTCGGCTCTCCGGCCCTCGCCGCGCACCGCCTCGAACGTCGCACGTGAACCCCACAACGTTCCCTGTCCCTGGTAGCCCGAGTCCGTGACGAATCCGGCGACCACTACCGGTGCGCGGGTCGGCCCGAGCAGCATGGTCGTGCCGAGCCGGACGCCGCGCTCGCGCAGGAGCGCGTCGGCGAGCACCTGACCGTCCGGTGGCGGCGCCACCGCGTCGGTCAGCGGGATGTCGAAGGAGAAGAGTGCAACGTCGACGAGCTCACGCGGACCGCGGCCCGGCAGGCGCGCACCGACCTGCAGCAGGTCGATCCCGCCTACGGCTTCGACCCCTGGGACCGCAGCGACCTGCTGCGCCTCGGCCGCCGTCACGACGCTCTGCGGCAGAGAGCGCTGCGACGCAGCGGAGAAGACGACGACATCACCGCTCTGGATCCGCAGCGCACCGTCGGTGTTGGCGTTGAGCCCGTCGGCGAGCCCGCCCAGGAAGACGAGCAGACCGGCGACCAGCACGAGAACCGTCGCGGCGCCGGCGAAGCGGCTCGGCCGGCGGCGCAGCTCCAGCAGCGCGAGTCTCATCGGTCCAGCCCCTCGTTCGACTGCGCCGCCAGCGGGTCGAGCCGCCGGACCCGGCGTACCGACGCCGCCGCACTCACCATGCCGAGCGCGCCGAGCACCACGCTCCAGGCCACGACGGCGTCGGACTGGTACGGGATCGTCAGCTCCGGCGTGCTCCGCAGCGAGATCAGCCAGTACGCCGCCGTACCGAGGGCGAGCGCGGCGGCGAGAACGAACACGGCCTGGTACAGCACCGTCGCCGACAGCCGCGACGCCGGAGCGCCGAAGGCGCGCAGCAACGTCAGGCTCTGCTGCTTCTGCTGGGTGAGGATCAGGAAGAACAGGCCGGTGACGAGCGGCAGCACGATGCCGAAAAGCAGGAAAATCACACCGAACGACCGCTCGATGTTGACGACCCCGGGGTTGCCATCAGCAGCGTCGCGCGCTGTGAGGGCGTCCGCGGTGGGGCTGGCCGCGTTGATCCTCGCCGCCAGCTCGCGCGCTGCCAGACCGCCGGCTTGCCGGACGGCAAGGGCGTTGGGCCGCACGTCGTCGCCGGTGTCCGCGTTGCGCGTGCGCAAGACGTCGACGTACGTCGCCCACGTGCCGTAGACGGTCGGCGTGACGTTGAGGCCCGCACCGGCTGCCCGGCCGACCACCACGAGCTCCAGCCCGGTCGGCGGGACGACCAGCCGATCGCCGACGCGGAAGCCCAGACTGGCGTCGGCCGCGTTCGCGACGACCTCCGCCCGCCCGGTGGGCAGCCGCCCCTCGACCAGATCGGCCGGGGACCCCAGGCCCTCGGTGTCGTAGCCGACGACCGCGACGCTGCGCGGGCGGCCGCCGGCCGTGACGGCAAAGGCTCCTTGCCCGATCCGGGCCACGGCGTCGATGCCGTCGACGCCGCGGACAGCCCACTCGAGCTCCGGGGTGATGGTGCTGCCCTGGAGGAACCGGCGGCCGTCGACGTCGAGGACCAGCACCGGGGCACTCGAGTTCCGGATGCCGCCGACGAACGAGTCGACGAGGGAGTCGCGCAGCGCCTGCTGCACGAGGATCAGGAACACCACCAGCGCCACGGCGCCGATGAGCAGCGCGAAGCGACCCTTCGCGCGGCGAAGCTCACGCATCGCGAGGAACACGCGGCGACTCCGATACAGTTGGTCCGGCAGTACCTCGACGAATCGAGATTCTTTATGCGTAGAGATGATGCCGTCACATCAGTTGCGCCGCCAGTCGAAGCTGTTGCGCCGGGTGCACGCGTGGCTGCCGGCGTCCAGGCCGTCTACCGGGAGGCGACCGCCGTCGCGGCCGCCATGGCGGAGGTGACCGGGCTGCATTCGACCGACCGGAACGGGCTCCGAGCGCTCGACCTGCTCGCCGCAGAACCGCAGACGGTCGGGTGGCTGGCGGAGCAGCTGGGGCTGTCGTCGGCGGCGACGACGAGCCTCGTCGACCGGCTGGAGCGGGCGGCGCTGGTACGCCGGACCGCTGACCCGGCCGACCGGCGACGCGTCCGTGTCGAGCTGACGGCACGGGCGAGGAGGTTCGCGGAGCGCGAGCTCCGACCGGTCATGCGACGTCTTCAGGCCGCGATGGCCGGTGCGTCGGATGCCGAGCTCGCCGTCGTGGCCGACTTCCTGGAGCGGTTCACGGAGACCGGACCTGTGGCAGAACCCGCCAGACGCCCGTGACCTCACAGCCGGGCGGCTCGAGTTGCACGTCGCGGGTCGGCGCCAGCTCCTCGCCACGTCGGAACTGCTCCCGGGTCAGGTGCGCTGGGTTGCCGACCGACCACTCCGCCGCCTCCAGTCGCGGCGTACTGCGCTGGCGCGCGTGGCGGGGCGACCGGCGTACCGAACCCGGTCGCAGCGCGTTAGCATGGGCCCGCTAGTGCGACGGCAGGGCAGGAAGCCGGTGTGAGTCCGGCGCGGTCCCGCCACTGTTACCGGTGAGCCCAACCCATGCGAGGTCACGGCGGCGTCAGCCGCTGGAAGGCCGGGGGAGGCGTCGACCCGGGAGCCAGGAGACTGCCGCCGTCGCCGCTTCTACCCGGGGCGTGGACACCCCGAGGAAGGCCGTGACGCGTGAGCGCGCCCTACCCGTTCTCCGCAGTCGTCGGGCTCGACGACCTGCGCCTCGCCCTGCTGCTCAATGGGGTCTCGCCGGCCGTCGGCGGCGTGCTGGTCCGGGGCGAGAAGGGGACGGCGAAGTCGACGATCGTCCGCGGCCTGGCCGCGCTGCTGCCCGACGTACACGTCGTCGAGGCGTGTCCCTACTCGTGCGAACCCGGCGATCCGGATCCGCAGTGCCCCGCCGGACCGCACGCCGACGACGCCGCGGAGGCGCAGCGGCCAGCCCGGCTGGTGGAGCTGCCGGTCGGCGCGAGCGAGGACCGGCTGGTCGGCTCGCTCGACCTCGAGCGGGCGCTCACGGAGGGTGTGCGGGCGTTCGAGCCCGGCCTGCTGGCCGCCGCGCACCGGGGCGTGCTCTACGTCGACGAGGTCAACCTGCTGCACGACCACCTGGTCGACCTGCTCCTCGACGCGGCCGCGCTCGGCACCAACTACGTCGAGCGCGAGGGCGTCTCGGTCCGCCACGCGTCGCGGTTCATCCTGGTCGGCACGATGAACCCCGAGGAGGGCGAGCTGCGGCCGCAGCTGCTCGACCGGTTCGGCCTGACCGTCGAGGTGACCGCGACCCGTGACCCGGCCGAGCGTGCCGACGTCGTACGCCGACGCCTCGCCTACGAGGCCGATCCCGACAGCTTCGCCAAGCAGTGGTACGACGACGACGTCGAGCTCGCGCTGCGCATCGAGGCGGCGCGGGACCAGCTGCCGCGTGTCCGCCTGTCGGACACCGCGCTGGCGCAGGTCACCGCGGTCTGCGCCTCCTTCGACGTCGACGGACTGCGCGCCGACATCGTCACCGCCAAGACGGCGATGGCGCTGGCCGCCTGGGAGGGCCGCGCCGACGTCACGACCGACGACGTACGCCGGGCCGCTCTGCTTGCGTTGCCGCACCGGCGCCGCCGCACGCCGTTCGAGCAGCCCGGGCTGGACGAGCAGCAGCTCGACGAGGCGCTCCGCGACTCGGCGTCGGAGCAGTCGTCCGGCGGCGAAGGACCCGACGACGACGGACCGGACGGCGGACCGGGCAGCGGTGCGCCCGATGACGTGGCCGGCGAGGCCGGCGGCACCGGGTCGACGCAGTCGCGACCCGGTGGCGACCAGCCGGCACCCGGCGGCGAGCAGTCGGCCGAGCAGCCGAGCGCTCCGGTCGGCGCGACGTTCCGACCGGTGCTGCTGCAGGCGCCAGGGACGGGGGCGGGGGCGTTCGGGCGGCGCAGCCCCGCGGAGAGCGACCACGGCCGGCTGACCGGCTCGCGTACGCCGACCGGCCGGCTCACCCGCCTGCACCTGACCGCGACGCTGCGGGCAGCCGCGCCGCACCAGATCGCGCGCGGGCGCACCGGCACCGGCCTACGGCTCACCCGGCAGGACCTGCACCAGTCGGTGCTCGAGGGCCGCGAAGGCAACGTGGTGCTCTTCGTCGTCGACGCGAGCGGCTCGATGGCGGCGCGGCAGCGAATGAGCGCGGTCAAGGGCGCGGTGCTTTCGCTGCTCGTCGACGCCTATCAGCGCCGGGACAAGGTCGGGCTGATCACCTTCCGCGGCGACGCCGCGGATCTGGTGCTGCCGCCGACATCGAGCGTCGACGCCGCGGCGAAGCGGCTCGCCGACCTGCGCACCGGCGGCCGGACGCCGCTGAGCAGCGGACTGCTCAAGGCGGCGGAGGTGCTCCGCGTCGAGCACGTCCGCGACGCCAGGCGGCGGCCGCTGCTGGTCGTCGTGACCGACGGCCGGGCGACCAGTGGCGGCGCGCAGCCGGTCGACGCGGCTCGCGCGGCGGCGGCGTGCATCGGATCCCTCGGCATCGCCGCCGTCGTCGTCGACGCCGAGCAGGGACAGGTCCGGCTCGGGCTGGCTGCCGAGCTGGCGCAAGCGATGGGCGCGCTCTCGCTGCGGCTCGAGGAGCTTGAGGCCGGTGCCATCGCCGGCACCGTGCGCGGACTCACCGGACGGAGCGTCGCATGAGCCCGCAGGGCAAGCCGGAGCACGTCCCGGCCGACGGGCTGACGACGCGGGTACGCCGGGCGAAGCCGCGGCTGATCGTGCACACGGGCGTCGGCAAGGGGAAGTCGACCGCGGCGTTCGGGCTGATGCTGCGCGGCTGGGCGCAGGGCTGGGACGTCGGCGTCTTCCAGTTCGTGAAGTCCAGCAAGTGGAAGGTCGGCGAGGAGGCGGCGGCCGAGAAGCTGGGCATCGACTGGCACAAGATGGGCTCGAGCTGGTCGTGGATCCAGCGCGAGGAGGCGTCCAGCGAGGCGCTCGCGCGGCAGGGCTGGGCGGAGGTCAAGGCGGCGATCACCGCGGAGACCTACCGGATGCTGATCCTCGACGAGTTCACCTACGTCATGTCGCGCGGCTGGGTGCCGGTCGACGAGGTGCTCGCGGTGCTGACCGCCCGCACCGGCACGCAGCACGTCGTCATCACCGGCCGCGGCGCCCCGCAGGAGATCGTCGACGCAGCCGACATCGTGACCGAGATGACCAAGGTCAAGCACCCGTTCGACCAGGGCGAGAAGGGCCAGAAGGGCATCGAGTGGTGACCGCGATCCCGCGCATCGTCGTCGCGGCGCCGGCATCCGGCAGCGGCAAGACGACCGTCGCCACCGGTCTGATGGCCGCGCTGCGCTCGCGCGGGCTGACGGTGTCGGCGCACAAGGTCGGACCCGACTTCATCGACCCGACCTACCACTCGCTGGCCACCGGGCGGCCGGGGCGCAACCTCGACGCGTTCCTCTGCGCGCAGGAGCTGATCGCGCCGCTGTTCCTGCACGGCGCGCGCGGCGCCGACATCGCCGTAATCGAAGGAGTCATGGGTCTGTACGACGGCGTGCGCGGCACCGACGTCGCCTCCACCGCCCACGTCGCCAAGCTGCTCGACGCCCCGGTGCTGCTCGTGGTCGATGCGCGGTCGATGTCCGGATCCGTCGCAGCGATGGTCCACGGCTTCCGCGACTTCGACCGCGGCGTCCGGGTCGCAGGGGTGCTGCTCAACCGGGTCGGCTCGCCGACCCATGAGTCGATGCTGCGGGAGTCCCTTGCGCCGCTCGGCATCCCGGTCGTCGGCGCGCTCTACCGCAACGACGGGCTCACCGTGCCGGCCCGCCACCTCGGCCTCGTCCCCGCCGTCGAGAACGACTCGGCTCGCGGCCAGCTGCAGCGGCTGGGTCTCGCGGTCGGCTCGTCGTGCGAGCTCGACGCGGTCGTCGAGATCGCGCGCACCGCCCCCGCGCTGTCGGACGTGCCGTGGGACCCGGCGGCGGTGGTGCGCGAGCCGGTGACCGGTCGACCGACCGTAGCGGTCGCTATGCGGTCGGGGTTCGGGTTCGCCTACGCCGAGCACCTCGAGCTGCTCACCGCGGCGGGCGCCGACGTGGAGGTCGTCGACCTGACCGAGCCGGCGGCACTGGGCCGACACGTAGGCGCGCTCTACCTGCCGGGTGGCTTCCCCGAGGTGTTCGCCGCCGCGCTGTCCGAGACGGCAGCGGCGCGCGAGTCGGTTGCGGCGTTCGCGGCTGCCGGCGGCCCGGTGCTTGCCGAGTGCGGCGGGATGCTCTACCTGCTCCGCCAGCTCGACGGCCGCCCGATGGCCGGCGCCGTCGACGCGGCCGCGGAGATGACGACCCGGCTGGCGATGGG
>DASQMY010000078.1:0-4561 GCA_035645255.1 Mycobacteriales bacterium | reverse complement strand
GTGCCCAAGCGTGTCGTTGAGCGTCTTGAACGAGTCGAGGTCGATGAGCACCAGGCACACCCCGCCCTCGGTACGGCGGGCGCGTGCGGTCTCGCGCTCGAGCGCCTCCTCCAGCCCGCGCCGGTTGAGCAGACCGGTCAGCGGGTCGGTCCGGGCCAGCAGCTCGAGCTCGCTGCGCTGCGCCGCCTCGCTGTGCGCGGCGATCCACCAGACCATCAGGTCCCACAGCTCGTCGGCCCGGCCCGCGGGCACGCCGGTGGCAGCCAGGCGACCGATGACGGCGGCACGCGACCACGTCAGCTCGCGCATGCTGTCCGGGGTCCGCAGCGCAGCCAGGCCGGCGGGCACGGCCGGCGGGGTGCGGGCCGGGTCGGGCAGGGCTGCGGCCGCGAGCAGCCACTCACCCGCCTCGGCGGCGAGCGTGCCGGCCTGGCGGGTCAGGTCGATCAAGGGGGCCGGCGACGTGGTGGGGGCGCCGGAGCGACGGGCGGTCACGGCACCAGGATGCCTTCTGCGAGCCCGCAGGGCCGGGAGGTGACCGGCGCGTTGCCCGGGTAACCTCGGCTGCGTGCCCTTCTTCCCCGGCGTGCGCCTGCACGTCGTCACAGGCAAGGGCGGGACCGGCAAGACCACGGTCGCCGCTGCCCTTGCGCTCGCACTCGCCGACGACGGCAGCCGCGTGCTGCTCGTCGAGGTCGAGAAGCGCCAGGGCATCGCCCAGCTCTTCAACATCGAGCCGCTGGGCTACGAGGAGCGTCGCGTCGCCAAGCTCGAGCGCGGCGACGTGACGGCGCTGTCCATCGACCCGGAGGAGGCGCTGCTCGAGTACCTCGACATGTTCTACAACCTCGGCCGGGCCGGGAAGATGCTGCGCCGGATGGGCGCCATCGACTTCGCGACGACGATCGCGCCCGGCCTGCGCGACGTGCTGCTGACGGGCAAGATCAAGGAGGCGGTCGCCCGCAAGCACAAGGGCAGCCACGTCTACGACGCGGTCGTCGTCGACGCGCCGCCCACCGGCCGGATCGTGCGCTTCCTCAACGTCTCGCACGAGGTGGCCGGGCTCGCCAAGGTCGGCCCGATCCGCAACCAGGCGGACAGCGTCATGGCCCTGCTGCGGTCGTCGCGCACCGCGGTGCACCTGGTGACGCTGCTCGAGGAGATGCCCGTCCAGGAGACGCTGGACGCGATCGGGGAGCTGCGGGCAGCAGACCTACCGGTCGGCGCGATCCTGGTCAACATGGTGCGCGAGCCGCACCTCGAGGACGGTGCGCTCGCCGCGGCCGCGGACGGCAGGCTCGACCTCGACGCGCTGCAGGACGGGCTCAACGCAGCAGGCATCGACGTCGGCCCCGACGTGGTGAAGGTGCTGGCGGACGAGGCCAGCGAGCACGCCGAGCGGGTCGAGCTGCAGAAGGCGGAGCGGGCCGATCTCGAGGCGACCGGGCTGCCGCTGCTCGACCTGCCGCTCATCCCCGACGACATGCGGCTCGGCTGCCTGCGCCGCCTCGCCGACGCCATCCAGGAGCAGTCGTGAGCCCGGCCAAGCGGCGTGCCGCACCGCGCCTCGACCTGGACGCGGTGCTCGACGCGCACCGCATCGTCGTGTGCTGCGGGTCCGGCGGCGTGGGCAAGACGACGACCGCGGCCGCCCTCGCGCTGCGGGCGGCCGAGCGCGGGCGGCGGGTCGTCGTACTCACCATCGACCCCGCCCGCCGGCTGGCGCAGTCGCTCGGCCTCACCGAGCTGGACAACGTGCCTCGCCTGGTCGAGGGTGCGGGCGCGGACGGCGGCGAGCTGCACGCGATGATGCTCGACATGAAGCGGACGTTCGACGACATCGTCGTCGCCGCCGCGCCGCCGGCGAAGGCCCAGCAGATCCTGGCCAACCCCTTCTACCAGAGCCTGTCCAGCAGCCTCGCCGGCACGCAGGAGTACATGGCGATGGAGAAGCTCGGCCAGCTGCACGGCTCCGACGAGTGGGACCTGATCGTCGTGGACACCCCGCCCACCCGCAGCGCGCTCGACTTCCTCGATGCACCCGAGCGGATGAGCAGCTTCCTGGAGGGCCGCATGATCCGCGTGCTGCTCGGGCCGGCGAAGGCCGGCAGCCGCGCATACATGAAGGTCTTCAGCGCTGGCGTCGGAGTCTTCACCGGCATCCTCACCAAGATCACCGGCGCCGATCTGCTGCGCGACGTGAGCAGCTTCCTGGCCGCCAGTGAGACGACGTTCGGCGGCTTCCGCGAGCGTGCCCAGCAGACCTACGACCTGCTGAAGGCACCCGGTACGGCGTTCGTCGTGGTCGCGGCGCCGGAGCCGGCGGCGCTGCGCGAGGCGAGCTACTTCGTCGACCGGCTGAGCGCCGAGGACATGCCGCTGGCCGGGCTGGTCGTCAACCGGGTGCACCGCACGCAGGCGCCGCAGCTGACCGCGGAGCGGGCGATCACCGGGGCGGAGACGCTCGCCGAGCGTGGCATCGAGCCGCTCGCCCGGGCCGCGCTGCTGGTGCACGCCGACCGCGTCAAGATCGCCGTCCGCGAGCAGCGCGAGATCACGGGGTTCGTGAGCTCCGCGCCGAGGGTGCCGATCGTCGAGGTCGAGGCGATGGCGTCGGACATCCACGACCTGGACGGGCTGCGCCGGATCGGCAGCGGGCTGGCCGGCCTCCCGGCCGCGTGAGTCGCCGTGTCGAGGACGCCGGGTCGGCTGCGACGTACCCCTGACAGCCGCGGCAGGAGGGACCTGACCGCCGCCTGAGGAGCCGACAGATGAAGTACGTGATCCTGATCCACTCGAACCCGCAGCCGTGGGGCCACCCCACGTCCAGCTACAGCGACGAAGGCCGGGCGCTCCCGCCGGAGCGGCATGCGGAGATGGACCGCCAGTTCGACGCCTTGCTGGAGGAGCTCAGCGCGTCCGGCGAGTTCGTGAGGGCCGAGGCGCTGGGCGACCCGGCGTCCTCGACCCTCTACGGGTGGACCCCGGACGGGCACGTGGCCACGGAAGGCCCGTACGCGGAGGCGAAGGAGCACCTCGCCGGGTTCTTCCTCATCGACACGGCGTCCCGCACGCGCGCGGAGGAGATCGCGGCTCAGTTCGCTCAGCCGGGCGGCGTGGTCGAGCTGAGGCCGGTGATGTGGCCCGGCGGCGACGACCAGTGACCGTCGGCGACCTGGAGTCCATCTGGCGGGCCTGCGCGCCCGACGTCCTCGGCGCCGTCGTCCGTGGCCACGGCGACTTCGCGGCCGCCGAGGACGCCGTGCAGGAGGCGCTGCTCGCCGCGGCGAGGCAGTGGCCGGACGACGGCGTGCCCGCCAACCCGACCGGCTGGCTGATCACTGTCGCGTCGCGCCGGCTGGTGGACCAGCTGCGCAGCGGTCCCGCGCCGCCCGCGAACAGCTCGTCGTACGGCGGACCCGCGGCGGCGCGGAGCTGGCGCCGCCGGCCGTCGCAGGTGGCGCTGACGCTGCGCCGGTGGGCGGATCACCACCGGGCAGATCGCCCGCGCGTTCCTGGTGCCCGAGGCGACGATGGCGCAGCGGATCAGCCGGGCGAAGCAGCGACTCCGCGAGATCGGCGCGCGGTTCACCGCGCTACCGGCCGCGGAGCTCCGGACCGCGTGGGCGCGGCTGCGCAGGTGCTCTACCCGGTCTTCGCGGAGGGCTACACCAGCACGACCGGCACAGCTCTCCTCGACATCTCCCTGCGGACGAGGCGATCCCGGCTGACCCGCCGCCTGCACGACGGCCTGCCGAACGCGGCGGAGCTGTCCGGCTGCTCGCGCTGATGCTGCTCACCGACGCACGGCGCGCGGCGCGGGTGCGTGCTGACGGCTCGCTGGTCCCGCTGGCCGAGCAGGACCGCCGGCTCTGGGACCGCACCCGGATGCTGGAGGGCATCGGTCGTCGAGCAGGCGCTGCCGAACGGGCCGGTCGGTCCGTTCCAGCTGCAGGCGGGCGATCGCTGCGGTGCATGCGGAGGCGCCGCGCGCTGAGGACACCGACTGGGCGCAGATCGTCGTGCTCTACCGGATGCTCGCGGACCCCACGCCCGGGTCGGTCGGCACGCTGAACCATGCGGTTGCCGTCGCCATGGTCGACGGCCCGGGCGCCGCGCTGGCGATGCTGGACCCGCTGCTCGCGGACCGCCAGCTGCAGCGGCACCACCGGCTGCACGCCGTGCGCGGTCACCTGCTGGAGCTTGCGGGCTGCCCAGCCGACGCGCGCGCGGCGTACGCCGCCGCGGCCAGCCTCGCGACCAGCATCCCGGAGCAGCGCTACCTCAACAGCAAGGTCAGCAGCCTCGAGGCGTGACTCGAGCACGCAGAAGAGTGGCCCCTGTTGGGGACCCCTCCTTCGTAGCGGATGTGCGGCTCGGCAGCAGCTCAGCCGGTGTGCTGCAGCGGCACGCCCGCGTGGTCGTCGCGGGCGGCCTTGAGCAGTGCGCGCCACGACTTGACGTTGGGCCGGCGGCGGAGAAGCGCCCGCCGCTCGCGCTCGGTCATGCCGCCCCACACGCCGAACTCGACCTGGTTGTCGAGGGCGTCGGACAGGCACTC
>DASQMY010000077.1:0-9367 GCA_035645255.1 Mycobacteriales bacterium | reverse complement strand
CTCAGCCGGCGCGCCGCCGCCGCCGGACCGGCCAGCCGGCTCGCTCGTAGGCCTGGTCGAAGTCCGGCCCGCTCGGCGCCGCGCGGATGTAGTCCATGCCCGGACCCCACACCAGGTCGGTCGGGATGCCGGCCACCCGCTCCTCCTCGCGAACGTCGTTGTCCTCGACGACGATCAGCCACAGGCGGCCGGTGTCCTCGCGCCGAGCCGCCACCTCGCCGCTGCACTCGTGGTCGAACGTGAACCGCTCGAAGCCGGGCAGCCCCGCCGTCGACGCGAGCGCGCCGGGCCGCAGGAAGTGGTCGATGAGGTAGCGCAGCCACTCGGTCGGCGCGTAGAACTTCTCGCCGCCGTCCCACACCAGGCAGCGTCCACCGCACGACGGCACCCACTGGCACCAGAGCCCCGGCTGGCCGGGCGGCGGCTCGTTGCTGTCGATGACATCGACGTTGAGCTCGCCGGCCCGCTCGTCCGAGCCGCCGATCGTGTACGGCCCCGAGTGCCGGTGCATCCGACGGCTCGCCGCGAACCGCTTGAGGAACCGCTGCTCCGCGCCGCCCAACGGGGGGTCGATCTCGACGTGGCCGACGAACTCCGTGCTGTAGCCCATCCCCTGCTCCCTCCGACGTGATGTCCAGGGAGCATCTCCGGCGACGACGCCTGTGGATGGTGGGCATCCACAGGCGCCGGCGCGTGCTAGACGGGGCGGTCCGCCGTACCGGAGTCGGTGGTGGTGGCGTCGACGGCGACCTGGTCCTGGCCGCGGTGCTGCCCGGTGGAGTCCGTCGGCCGCGGCACCTGCGTCGGCGCCGGCGCCCCGGTGGTCAGGTCGATCTGCTCGGCGCCCGCGTCGCCCGGCTCTGTGCCCGGAGCATCCGCCGCGCCCTGCTGCCCGGTCCGCTGCACGAGCCGCCGGGCGACCGCCGTACCGGCGAGCAGTGCGGCGGCCTTGCTGACGATCGGCCGCTGCGTGATCGACGTCAGCACGCTGGTGCGGGACACGTGCCCCTCGTAGTCGCCGCGCGTCGCGGCGTTGCCGGGCAGCGGCTGGGCGAGGTTGTCCGTGCCGGTGTCCGCACGCGACCCGCGCTGGACCCGGAACGCCGCGCCGCCCACCGTGAGCGCCTTGTCCATGATCCGCGGCGCGATCCGCTGACCGAGCGCCATCACCATGCCGGACCCGCCGACGATGACCTCGCGCTGCGGCTTCACGGCGTTGGACAGGATGACGTTGGCGACGACCTCCGGCCGGTAGACCGGCGGCAGCGGCTCGGCGTGCGCACCGCCGAGGCGGGTCAGCGCGTTGCGGAAGAACGGCGTGTCGATCGACGCCGGCAGGATCGTGGTGACCGACACCGGAATGTCGTCGTGCTCGAGCTCCATCCGGACGGTGTGGTTCCAGCCGCGCACGGCCCACTTCGAGGCGATGTAGGGCGCGTGCAGGGGCATCGGGCGCTCGGCGTCGATCGACGCGACGCTGATGATCGCGCCGCCCCCGGTGCGCCTCATGATCGGCAGGGCGGCGTACATGCCGTAGACCTGACCGAAGAAGTTGACCCGCATGACGTGCTCGACCTCTTCGGGCGAGAAGTCGGTCGCCCGGCCGAACGTCCCGACCGCGGCGTTGCTCACCCAGGTGTCGATCCGGCCGAACTCGGCGACCGCCCGCTCCGCGAGTGCCTGCACCTGGTGCCAGTCGGCGACGTCGGTCGGTACGGCGACGGCGCGCCCGCCGGCCTGCTCCACCTCCCGGACGGTCTCGTCGAGCGACTGCTCGCTGCGCGCCGCGCAGACGACGCTGGCCCCCGCTGCTCCGAACGCCTTGGCGGTGGCGCGTCCGATGCCGCTGGACGCTCCGGTGATGACGACGACCTGCTCGCTGAGTGGGCGTGGCACGGGGCACTCCTAGGGAATCCTCGGTGTCTCCTCGGACAGTTCTCGCTCCCCACCGGGGGACGGGCAAAACGGCAGGTGGGCACACCTTCACCCGCAGGGAAGTAGATCCAGCCGGGCTCCAGCGCGGTCAGATCCGCTCGCGTCGCCGTACGCCGACCGGCCGGCGCCAGGCGACCCCGCGCCGTACGTCAGGCGCGGTCGTCCAGCACCTTGTCGCCCGTAGCCGCGTTGGCGCAGTGGGCGCAGCAGAAGAACTGGCCGCCGACCTGCGCGCCGTGCCCGATGACCTTGCAACCGCAGTGCTCGCACACCGGCGCGAGCGCGTGGACCGCGCACTCGAAGCTGTCGAAGACGTGGACCGCGCCCTGCGCGTGGACCTCGAAGCTCATGTCGTAGTCGTTGCCGCACACCTCGCACCGAGCCATCGGACCTCCTCGAGTCGTCGAGGGGTTCCTTGCCCGGTCCGGCCCGCCGTACTCCGCCGGTCGGACTACGCCTTCGCGACGCCGACCGGGCAGGACATGCCCGTGCCGCCGATGCCGCAGTAGCCGTTCGGGTTCTTGGCGAGGTACTGCTGGTGGTAGTCCTCGGCGAAGTAGAACTCGCCGGCCGGCGCGATCTCGGTCGTGATCGCGCCGTAGCCACCCTCGCGCAGCACCGGGGCGAACGCCGCCGCCGTCGCCTGCGCCGCCGACAGCTGCTCAGGCGTCGTCGCGTAGACCGCGGACCGGTACTGCGTGCCGACGTCGCCCCCCTGCTTCATGCCCTGCGTCGGGTCGTGCGCCTCCCAGAAGATCTTCAGCAGGTCGGCGTACGACACGACGGCCGGGTCGAAGACGACCTGGACGACCTCGCTGTGCCCGGTCTTGCCCGAGCAGACCTCCTGGTACGTCGGGTTGGGCGTGAACCCGCCCGCGTACCCCGCAGCGGTCGACCAGACGCCCGGCGTCTGCCAGAAGATCCGCTCGGCACCCCAGAAGCAGCCGAGCCCGAAGACGGCGACCTCGAAGCCGTCCGGGTACGGCGGCCGGAGCGGGTTGCCCAGCACGAAGTGCCGGTCCGGTACGACGATCGGTGCGTCACGACCGGGCAGTGCGCGGTCGGCGGTGACCATGGTCGTCTTGTCTCGGGAAAGGAACACGCGGGTCCTCCAGGGGTCGGAACAGCACAGCCATCATGGCCAACACCGGCCGGCCCCGCGCAGTTCCCGTCCGGACGGGTAGAGAGCCCCGGGTGTCGCCGTACGCCGGGAATCCGCACGTGCGGGACAATGGTTCTTCCTGGTACCGCCAGTTCCGCCCCTCCAGCCGGCCACCCGCCGGCGCCGCCCGCAGCATGTTGGAGCGACCCGTGACCGACCGGACCGACCGTCCCACGCTCGAGTCGCTCGAGCAGGGCGTGCCGTTCGCCGACCGACACATCGGCCCCAGCGAGGACGAGCAGGCCAAGATGCTCGCCGTCGTCGGCTACGGCTCGCTCGACGAGCTCGTCGACGCCGCCGTGCCGGAGGTCATCCGCGCGACCGACGGGCTGCAGCTGGACGCCGCGCTCTCGGAAGCACAGGTGCTGACCGCGCTGCGCTCGCACACCGCCAACAACCGCGTGATGACGTCGATGATCGGCCTCGGCTACTACGACACGTTCACGCCGCCGGTGATCCTGCGCAACGTGCTCGAGAACCCGGCCTGGTACACCGCCTACACGCCCTACCAGCCGGAGATCAGCCAGGGCCGGCTCGAGGCGCTGCTCAACTTCCAGACCATGGTGAGCGACCTCGCCGCGCTGCCGCTGTCCAACGCGTCGCTGCTCGACGAGGGCACCGCGGCCGCTGAGGCGATGATGCTGGCCCGCAGATCAACCAGGACGCCGGGGGCCTTCCTGGTCGACGCCGACTGCTTCCCGCAGACCATCGCCGTCGTGCAGACCCGCGCCGAGCCGCTCGGCATCGACGTCGTCGTGGCGGACACGAGCGGCGGGCTGCCGGACGGTGAGTTCTTCGGCGTGCTGCTGCAGTACCCCGGCGCCAGTGGCGCCGTCCGCGACCTGATCCCTGTGATCGACGCCGCCCACCAGCGCGGCGCCCTGGTCACCGTCGCCGCCGATCTGCTCGCGCTGACGCTGCTGAAGGCCCCTGGCGAGCTCGGCGCGGACATCGCGGTCGGCACGACACAGCGGTTCGGCGTGCCGATGGGCTTCGGCGGCCCGCACGCCGGCTACCTCGCGGTCCGCACGGGGCTCGAGCGCTCGCTCCCCGGCCGCCTCGTCGGCGTGTCGATCGACGCGGACGGCGCGCCGGCGTACCGGCTCGCCCTGCAGACCCGCGAGCAGCACATCCGCCGCGAGAAAGCGACGAGCAACATCTGCACCGCCCAGGTGCTCCTGGCCGTGATGGCCGGCATGTACGCCGTCTACCACGGCCCCGATGGCCTCCGGACGATCGCCGACCGCACCCATCGGTACGCCGGACTGCTGGCGGCCGGTCTGCGCGGGGGTGGCGTCGACGTCGTCCACGACGCGTTCTTCGACACGGTCAGCGTGCACACCCCGGGTCGCGCCGACGAGGTCCTCGCGCAGGCAGCGGCGCGCGGCATCAACCTGCGCCGGGTCGACGGCGACACGGTCTCGATCGCGCTGGACGAGACGACGACCCGGCAGCACCTCGGCGCGCTGTGGGAGTGCTTCGGCGTCGACGCCGACGTCACCACGCTCGACGCGGAGCGCACCGACGCCGTACCGACGGCGTTGCGGCGGGAGTCGGCCTACCTGACCCACCCGGTCTTCCACGAGCACCGCTCGGAGACCGCGATGCTGCGCTACCTGCGCCGGCTCTCCGACAAGGACGTCGCGCTGGACCGGTCGATGATCCCGCTCGGCTCGTGCACGATGAAGCTCAACGCGACCACCGAGATGATCCCGGTCACCTGGCCGGAGTTCGGCCGGATGCACCCCTTCGCGCCCGCGGACCAGACCGCCGGCTACCGGACGATGATCCACGACCTCGAGCGCTGGCTCGCCGAGATCACCGGCTACGACGCGGTGTCGGTGCAGCCGAACGCCGGCTCGCAGGGCGAGTTCGCCGGGCTGCTCGCGATCCACGCCTGGCACGCCTCACGCGGCGACACCGAGCGCGACGTCTGCCTCATCCCGTCCAGCGCCCACGGGACCAACGCCGCCTCGGCCGTCATGGCCGGCATGCGCGTCGTCGTGGTCAAGTGCGACGAGTCGGGCAACGTCGACGTCGACGACCTGCGCGCCAAGATCGACGAGCACCAAGACCGGCTGTCCGCGCTGATGGTCACCTACCCGTCGACGCACGGCGTCTTCGAGACCGCGATCGCCGACATCTGCGCCACCGTCCACGACGCGGGCGGTCAGGTCTACGTCGACGGCGCCAACCTCAACGCGCTCGTCGGACTGGCCCGCCCCGGCAAGTTCGGCGCCGACGTCTCGCACCTCAACCTGCACAAGACGTTCTGCATCCCGCACGGCGGGGGCGGGCCGGGCGTCGGGCCGGTGGCAGCGCGTGCGCACCTCGCGCCGTTCCTGCCCAACCACCCGCTCGTCGCGGAGGCCGGCCCGGAGAGCGGCCCGGGTCCGATCTCGGCCGCGCCGTGGGGCTCTGCCGGCATCCTGCCGATCTCGTGGACCTACATCGCGATGATGGGCCCGGACGGCCTCCGCCGGGCGACGCAGGTCGCGATCCTCGGCGCCAACTACATCGCCCGCCGGCTGGCGCCGCACTTCCCGGTGCTCTACACGGGTCGCAACGGGCTGGTCGCCCATGAGTGCATCGTCGACCTCCGCCAGATCACCAAGGAGACCGGCGTGACCGTCGACGACGTCGCGAAGCGGCTGGTCGACTACGGCTTCCACGCACCGACGATGAGCTTCCCGGTCGCCGGGACGCTGATGATCGAGCCGACCGAGTCGGAGGACCTCGCCGAGGTCGACCGGTTCTGCGACGCGATGATCGCCATCCGCGCTGAGATCAACGCGGTCGCGGCCGGCGAGCTCGACGCCAAGGACAACCCCCTGCGCAACGCGCCGCACACGGCGACGATGATCGCCGGCGACTGGGACCACCCGTACTCGCGCGAGCTGGCGGCCTACCCGGTCGCTTCGCTGCGCGCGACGAAGTGGTGGTCGCCGGTCCGCCGGATCGACGGCGCGTACGGCGACCGCAACCTGATCTGCAGCTGCCCGAGCCCGGCGGCGTACGAGGGCTGACGGTCAGGCCTCCGGCGCCGCCACCCCGCAGCGGTGGCAGCGGTACAGCATGCTGATCTGCGGCCAGGTCCAGTCGCCGATGTAGAGCTGATCCCGCTCGTACCCGCAGATCGCTTGGACCGAGCCGGGGAAGATGAGGTGGCAGCGCGCGAGGCCACCAGGGCGGTTCCCCCGGTCGACCTCGACGCCCACCTCGTACATCACCTTGACAGTGTTGGCTTTCAAGATCGTATCGGCAAGCGATACTTCCCTTCCGTACGCGGCCCGCCGGTACGGTGTCGGCGCCGCAACGACCGCAGACGACGAGGTTCGAGATGACGACGTACGCCGTGCTGGGCACCGGCAGCGTGGGGCAGGCCATCGGCGGGAAGCTCGTAACGCTCGGCCACGAGGTCGCGATGGGCTCACGGACCGCCGGCAACGCCAACGCGGTGGCCTGGGCGGCCACCGCCGGCGACGGCGCGCGGGAAGGCAGCTTCGCCGACGCGGCCGCCTTCGGCGACGTTGTCGTCAACGCGACGTCCGGACTCGGCAGCCTGGCCGCGCTGCAGGCGGCCGGCGCAGACAACCTGGCGGGCAAGCTCCTCGTCGACGTCGCAAATCCCCTGGACTTCACCGGCGGCTTCCCGCCGGTCCTCAGCGTGTCGAACGACGACAGCCTCGGCGAGCAGATCCAGCGCGCGTTCCCCGACGCGCGGGTGGTGAAGACGCTCAACACCGTGACCGCCGACGTCATGGTGGAGCCGTCGCGCCTGCCCGGCCGGCACACGGTGTTCGTCAGTGGCGACGGCGTGGCCGCCAAGGAGCAGGTGAGCCGGCTGCTGCAGTCGTTCGGCTGGCCCGCCGACGACGTCATCGACCTCGGGGACATCACGACCGCCCGCGGCGCCGAGATGTACCTGGCGCTGTGGGTGCGCCTGTACGGCGCGGTCGGATCGCCGTACTTCAACGTGTCCGTCGTCCGCGGCGCCTAGCGGCCGACGGGTGCCGATGTGACTACCCCGCACGAGATCGCACTGCTGCGCCTGGTAGCGCAAGGGATCGCCGGTCCCCGGCAGCCGCGCGCGGTGGACGTCGTCCGGTGGCTCACGGCTATGCAGGCGCAGGACCTCCCGGGCGCGCTGACCTCCGCGGCGCTGCGGCTCGCGGCCCCGGACCGCGCGCAGGTGGTGCTGGCGCTGAGCTCCGGCGAGGTCGTCCGGTCCTGGCCCATGCGCGGGACGCTGCACCTCGCCGCCGCAGCGGACCTGGTGTGGCTGGTGGAGCTGCTGGCGCCGCGGATGCTGGCCGGCCTGGCCGCCCGCCAGCGGCAGCTCGAGCTGGACCACGAGCAGCTGGAGCGGGCGAGGTCGCTCGCCGTCGACGCGCTCTCCGGCGGCCGGCGGCTGCGGCGCGCCGAGCTGACCGCCGCGTGGGAGTCCGGCGGGCTGTCCACCGCGGGCCAACGCGGCTACCACATGATCGCCTACCTCGCGCAGACCGGGACGCTGTGCTTCGGGCCGATGGCCGGCACCGAGCAGCTGCTCGTGCTCGTCGACGAGTGGGTGCACCACCCGCGCCGGCTCGACCGCGACGAGGCGCTCGGCGAGCTTGCGCTGCGCTACTTCCGCAGCCACGGCCCCGCGACCGCGAAGGACCTCGCCCGCTGGGGCCAGCTGACCGCGGCCGACGTGCGGACCGGCATCGCCACGGCCCGACCGGAGCTGGAACGCCTCGAGGTGGACGGCGTCGAGCACCTGCTCGACCCGCGGACGCCGGAGCTGCTCGCAGCGCACCGGCACGAGGCGCGCGGCGTCTTCCTGCTGCCCGGCTTCGACGAGCTCGTCCTCGGCTACCGGGACCGCACGGCCGTCGTACCGGCCGAGTTCGCCGACGCCATCGTCCCCGGCGGCAACGGCGTCTTCCGCGCGACGGTCGTCGCCGACGGAACGGCCGTCGGCACCTGGAAGCACACCGGCAAGGGCGACCGGCGGACGATCAGCGCGACGCCGTTCTCCGCCTTCACCGCCGCGGTCGTGGAGGCGATCCCCGAGGTGTACGGCGCGCTGCCGGGCTGAGCCCCGGCGTTGACGCCTGCCCGGCGCGCCGACAGGGTGGCAGCGTGATCACCCCCGACGCCCTGCTCGAGCACTGCCTGACGCTGCCCGGGGCGTGGCAGGACGAGCCGTGGGAGGGCGACGTGGTCGCCAAGGTAGCGGACAAGATCTTCGCGTTCATCGGCGACACCACGGTCGGTGTCAAGTGCGGCCGGTCGCGCGACGAGGCGGACGAATGGCTGGAGCGCTACTCCGACGACGCGTCGGTGATGGCCTACATCGGCCGCTATGGGTGGAACACGCTCCGGGTCGGCGGCGGCATCCCGGACGACGAGGTCCTCGACGCCGTCCGCGCTTCGTACGCCGACGTGGTCGCCCGCCTGCCGAAGTCCCGGCGCCCCTGACCGCTGCCCATCCAGGGTAGGGCGTCAGCCTGAGCCGGCCGCGCGGCGCGGGTATGGTCGGAGATCATCGGCACGCAGGGCGACCACGGGGAGACGCAGAGCAGTGGAGCGGAAGACGACGGTCATCCACTGCGTCGACGCGACCGTCGTCCGGGCCGGCACGCGGATCCTCGACGGGCTCACCTGGACGGTCACCGAGGGCGAGCGCTGGGTCGTCCTCGGACCCAACGGCGCCGGCAAGACGACCCTCGTCGAGGTCGCCGCCAGCCGGATCGCCCCCACCCGCGGGACGGTCGAGCTGCTCGGCCACCCCGTGGACCGCAGCGACCCTGCCGAGCTGCGCACCCGGATCGGCGTGGTCAGCCCGCTGCTGAGCGACCAGTTCCCCGCCGACGCGACGGCCCTGGACGTCGTACGGACGGCGGGCTACGGCGCCACCGAGCGGGCGGAGGGTGACGACTTCAGCGACGAGGACGACGAGCGGGCGATGGACATGCTCGACGCCTTCGACATCCGCGGGTTCGCCGGCCGTGCCTACGGGACGCTGTCCGAGGGCGAGCGCAAGCGGGTGCAGCTCGCTCGCGCGGTCGTCACCGACCCCGAGCTGCTGCTGCTCGACGAGCCGGCCAGCGGGCTCGATCTCGGCGCGCGCGAGGAGCTGGTCGGCCTGCTGTCCGACGTCGCGGCGGACAAGAACGCGCCGACCACGGTGCTGGTCACCCACCACGTCGAGGAGATCCCGGTCGGCTTCACCCACGCCCTGCTGCTCCGGGCGGGCCGCCCGCTGGCGGTCGGCCGGATCCG
>DASQMY010000076.1:0-10001 GCA_035645255.1 Mycobacteriales bacterium | reverse complement strand
GCCGCCGGACCCGCTCCCGGATCGCCCGTTTCCTGTCCTGGGTTGCCGTCGCCACGTCCGTGTTCGTCCTCGTCGGCAGCGGCGTCGCCTACCTCGGCGTGCGGAAGCTGAAGAGCAACATCACTGCGCTGCCGGCGCCGTACGTCTTCCCGAGCTGCGTCCCGTCCGCGGACAGTCCGTGCAAGCCGCGGCCGCCGAAGGTGGCCAGCGCCACCGGCGGCCGGATCACCAACTACCTGATCATCGGGTCGGACTCGGTGGACGGGGTGTCGGAGGCGGACCGCAAGCGCCTGAACATCACCGACGAGGAGAATCGGGCGGGGCGGCGCAGCGACACGATGCTGCTCGTCCACGTCCCCGCGGACGCGAAAGGCGCCTACGTCCTGTCGTTCCCGCGCGACCTCTACGTGCCGATCGCCGGCACCAACACGACCGACCGGATCAATGCCGCCTATGCGACCGGCGGTCCGGCGCGGGCCATCGCGACGGTCGAGCAGCTCACCAACATCCACATCGACCACTACCTCGAGGTCAACGTCCTCGCGTTCGCCAACGTGGTCGACGGCCTGGGCGGGGTGCCGATGTGCATCCCCAAGGCGATGAAGTCCAAGAAGGCGCACCTCGACCTCCCCGCCGGCGAGCAGACGCTGGACGGGCCGACCGCGCTCAGCTTCGTGCGCGCCAGGACGTTCGACCCCGACAGCGAGTACGACAGCCGCAACGGCGACATCGGCCGAGTCCAGCGCCAGCAGCTCTTCGTCGGCGCGCTGCTCCGCCGAGCGCTGAGCATCGGCACGCTCGCCAACCCGGTCAAGCTGTCCCGGTTCCTCGACCGGTCCACCAAGGCGCTCAAGGCGGACGACAAGCTCGGCACGTCGGAGCTGATCGAGCTCGGCAAGCGGTTCCGCAACATCGACACCAAGCGGGTCGTGTTCGCTTCGGTGCCGATCGCCGACCCGGACTTCCGGCCGATCCCGACCAAGTCGGTGGCGAGGATGAAGACGGCCGAGGCCGCGGAGATCTTCGCCGCCGTCGCCGACGGCTCGGTGCTCGGCGCCAAGAAGTCGCCCTCGGCGACACCGAGCGGTCCGGCGCTCACCGTGCCCCCGGCGGCGATCAAGGTCCGTGTCCGCAACGGCAACGGCATCTCCGGCCAGGCGAAGACCACGTCCGAGGCGCTGCGCGGGATCGGCTTCGTGATCACCGGCGCCACCAACGCGGACAAGACCGACTACGCCGAGACGGTGGTCCGGCACGGGCCGGACAAGGCCGACTCGGCGCGCACCGTCGTGGCCGCGATCCCCGGCTCACGGGCCGAGCCCAACGCGTCGCTCGGCAGCACTATCGATGTCGTGGTCGGCGCCAACTACGCCGGCGTCCGGCCGGTCGCGGTGAAGGCGCCGGGCGCTTCAGCGAAGCCGAAGGCCAAGCCCAAGGCACCGGTCACCGCGAGCGACGACCTCTGCGGCTAGCGCGTGCGCCGTACCAGGTCCGACGTGCGGGCTGGGCGTGCGGCTCGCGACCCGCGGAACCCCGTAGTTGATCATGTTGGCAGGATTCCATGATCAACTCGTGCTCAACCGATCATGGAATCGTGCCAGGTTGATCAGCAGAGGCGTGAACCGCACCCAACTCGGCAACCGCGAGGGAGGCGGTTGCGCAACCCGACCGCCGCGAAATGGACCGGCGCGCCGTTGCCGGCGGGCCTAGAGTCGCGCGACATGGCGCTGCGACTGGTTCAGGTCAACGTCAAGGCTCGGGACGACTCAGGACTTGGCCGGTTCTGGGCGGAGGCGCTCGAGTGGGGCCTCTCCAGCGAAGGCCCCGGTGTGACGAACGTCGAACCTGTCGGCTTCGGCTATCCGGACCCCGTCGCCGTATGCATCGACGTCGTCGCCGTCCCGGACCCCGAAACGGTGAGATGCCGCACGCACCTCGATCTCGCCACCACTTCGGCGACCCATCAGGCCGAGCTGGTCGCCCACCTGTTGGGCCTCGGTGCGACGCCCGCCGACGTGGGGCAGAGTGACGTGCCGTGGACGGTGCTCGCCGACCCCGAGGGCAACGTGTTCTGCGTGCTCGAGCCTCGACCCATCTACCAGGACACCGGGCCGATCGCCGCTGTGGTGGTCAACTGCACGGACCCGCGGGCGATGGCTCGGTTCTGGGGCGAGGCGATGGACTGGACCGTGCACGAGGTGACCGCTGACCATGCGCGGCTGCGCTCGACCAAGGGTGTCGGGCCGTACCTGGAGTTCGTACGCACGCCTGATGACGACGCGCTGCCGACCCGGGTGCATCTGGACGTGCGGCCCTACCCCGGTGACGACCTGGCCGCAGAGGTGGCCCGCCTGCGGGCGCTCGGCGCCACTGACGCCGACGTCGGCCAGGGCGACGTGGCATGGCGCGTCCTCGCCGACTCGGAGGGCAACGAGTTCTGCGTCCTCACCCCGGGCTGACGCCGCCCGTCCTTCCAAATGATCAACTTCGGCGGTTCCCGCCCGATGCCGTCGATCACTCCCGGGCGGCGTCGTCCACCCCGCCCACACCCGTAGAGTTCCGCCGCATGGAGACGATCGACCTCACCGAGCTGACCGCCGCGGTCCGCGACGCCGTACCGCAGCAGAGCCCGTGGCGCGACCTCGCCGGCTATGTGGCCGACCGCGTCGCGCAGGACTCGGCCAAGCCGTTCGTCACGTGGTACGACGACGAGACCGACGAGCGCGTGGAGCTGTCCTACGCCACCTTCGCCAACTGGGTCTGGAAGACGGCCAACTACGTCCGCGACGGGCTGGAGGTCGAGCGCGCCGACCACGTCGTCGCGATGCTGCGCACGCACTGGCAGACCGTCGCCGTCTGGTTCGGCGTGTGGTCGGCCGGCGCGGTGCTCGTCCCGGTCGACCCCGGCAGCGTCGAGCGCTACGACGCCCAGCCGGCGGTCGCCTCGTTCGTCCAGGAGGACCGGCTGGTGCTCGCCGCCGCGTCGCCCGAGCTGCTCGGCGAGGTCGTCGGCCTCTCGCTGCGCCCGATGGCTGCGCGCCTCACGACCGTGCCGCCGGGAGCCAGCGACTACACCGTCGAGGTGCCGTCGTACGGCGACCAGCTCGGTCCGGGCGAACGCGCCATGCTCGACGACGAAGCGCTGCCCGGCCGGACCGGCGCCCGCCTGGTGGCCGGCGCGGCGGCCGCGGTGAGCCGGCTCTCGCTGCGGCCCGCGGACCGGCTGCTCTGCGCGCTTCCGGTGACCGATCCGGACGTGTTCGTCGCGACCGTCCTGGCGGTGTTCCACGCCGGCGCGGGGATCGTCCTGACGCGCGGCACCGACCCGGGACGGCTGTGGCAGCGCGCCGCCGAGGAGCGGGTGACGGTGGTGGTCGCCGACGACGGGACGCTGACGAGCGCCGGTGACGCGACCGCCGCGCCCGCGGTACGACTGCTCGTGACGCTGGCGCTCGGCCACCGGGGCGAGCCGCACCTGCAGACCGGCCACTAGGCTCGGAGTCGCAAAGGAGCGCCAGCTTCAACGACGAGGACGGGTGTTCATGGACAAGGTGGTCAACGACGCGGCGGCCGCGGTCGCCGACATCGGCTCGGGCGCGTCGCTCGCGGTCGGCGGATTCGGCCTCTGCGGCATCCCCTCGACGCTGATCCAGGCGCTGCTCGAGATGGGCGTCGACGACCTCTCGGTCGTCTCCAACAACTGCGGGGTTGACGACTGGGGCCTCGGGCTGCTGCTGCAGCAGAAGCGGATCCGCCGGATGACCTCGAGCTACGTCGGCGAGAACAAGGAGTTCGAGCGCCAGTTCCTCTCCGGCGAGCTCGAGGTCGAGCTGGTGCCGCAGGGCACACTGGCTGAGCGCCTCCGCGCCGGCGGCGCCGGCATCCCGGGGTTCTACACACCGGCCGGCGTCGGCACCCAGGTCGCCGACGGCGGCCTGCCATGGCGGTACGACGGCAGCGGCGGCATAGCGGTCGCGTCGCCGAAGAAGGAGACCCGCGAGTTCGACGGCCGCGCCTACGTGCTCGAGGAGGGCATCGTCTGCGACTTCGCGCTGGTGCACGCCTGGAAGGGCGACCGGCACGGCAACCTCGTCTACCGGATGAGCGCCCGCAACTTCAACCCGATGGTCGCGACGGCCGGCCGGATCACCATCGCCGAGGTCGAGGAGATCGTCGAGCCCGGCGAGCTCGAGGCGGCCGACATCCACACGCCGGGCGTCTTCGTGCAGCGCGTCGTCAGGGCCACGGTCGACGACAAGCGGATCGAACGCCGTACCGTCCGGCAGCGCTCGGACGCGGACGCCAGTGCCGGCGCCGGCGAGGAGGTGGGGTCCTGATGGCGCTCACCCGCGAGGAGCTCGCCGCCCGGGTCGCGCTCGAGCTCGAGGACGGCCAGTACGTCAACCTCGGCATCGGCCTGCCGACCCTGGTGCCCAACTACCTGCAGGACGGCGTCCACGTCACGCTGCAGAGCGAGAACGGCATCCTCGGCGTGGGTGCCTATCCGTACGCCGGCGAGGAGGACCCCGACCTGATCAACGCCGGCAAGGAGACCGTGACGATCCGCGAGGGTGCGGCGTTCTTCGACTCGGCGACGTCGTTCTCGATGATCCGCGGCGGCCACATCGACGTCGCGATCCTCGGCGCCATGCAGGTGTCGGAGCGCGGCGACCTGGCCAACTGGATGATCCCCGGCAAGATGGTCAAGGGCATGGGCGGCGCGATGGACCTGGTCCACGGCGCCAAGCGGGTCATCGTCATGATGGAGCACACGGCGAAGGGCGGCGCGCACAAGATCGTCCGTGAGTGCTCGCTGCCCCTGACCGGTGTAGGCGTCGTCCAGCGGATCATCACCGACCTCGCGGTCATCGACGTGACGCATGACGGGCTGGTGCTGACCGAGCTCGCTCCCGGCGTGACCGTCGACGAGGTGCGGGCCGCCACCGAGCCGGACCTGCAGGTGGCCGACAGGGTCGCCACCGTCGGCGCCTGACGCGGGGCTACGCCGGACGGTAGGTCTCGTAGCGAAGCTCGGTCCGCAGCGCAGCCGGGTCCATCACCTCGAACAGCCCCGCGACCTGGCTCGCCTGCGCGAGCAGCGCCCGGCGCTTTCGCTCGACCATCTCGTCGTCCAGCTCGAAGTCTATGGAGAGATCCGCGCGATCGGTCAGCGACGGCTCGCCGCCCATGGAGATGCCGAGCCGGAAGAACTCGTCCCGGGTCACCGCCCACACGTCCGGCAGCACCGTGGCGTAGTGCAGCCGGGTGGACGGGTCTGCATGCTGCGCAACGGCGGCCGTCACCCAGTCCGACACCGTGATGTGGTCGATGTGGCCAGTCATGCCGTCCGGCCCCATGGTCAGCACGGTGTCCGGCCGGACCTCCGCCAGCACAGCGACGAGGCGCTCGACCGCCTCGTCGGCGTCGACGTCGGCGACGGCGCCGTCCGGGTAGTCGAGCCAGCGGTGCTCCTCGACGCCGAGGATCGCGAGCGTCTCGGCCAGCTCCGCCGTGCGGATGTCGGCGAGCCGCTCGGGCGGCCACCGGTCGGCGTCCTGCACCCCGAGCTCCCCCCGGGTCGCGGTGACGCAGACGATCCGCGACCCGGCGTCGACAGCGCGTGCCATCAGCCCCGCGGACAGCCAGGCCTCGTCGTCGGGATGCGCCCAGATGCCCAGGATCGTGCCGAGCTCGTCCATCTCGTTCTCCCTAGCTGTCGCGCGACGCGAGGATCGCCGTACGCCGCGCCAGCCGGTGCTCACGGCGGATCTCCGCCTCACGGAACCGCCGGCCGTCCGTCTCGTCGCTCGCGTCGACCGGCGGTACGGCGCGCGGCTTGCCGTCTTCGTCGAGCGCCACGTAGACCAGGTAGGCGGTCGACGTGTGCAGCGCCTCGCCGACCTTGTCCCAGCGCTCCGCCTCGACGCGGACACCAATCTCCATCGAGGTCCGACCGGCCCAGTTGATACGTGCGCGGACGTTGACCAGGTCGCCGATGTGCACCGGGACGAGGAAGTCCATCTCGTCCATGGTCGCGGTCACGGCGCGGCCGCCGGAGTGCCGGTTGGCGACCACGCCTGCGGCGTCGTCGGCGAGCTTCATGATCACGCCGCCGTGTATGTTGCCGTGCAGGTTGGCGTCGACCACCGTCATGATCCGGGTGAGCCGGCACTCGGAGGCCGACGGTGGGAGCGGCCGGTTCGTGTTGTCGGTCATCCGCGCATTGTGGCCCGCCGGGCGCGCGGCCGCTGACCTGCCATGCTGACCGAAGCCGTCTCGCCCGCCGGTAAACCCAACGGCCGCTCATACGTCCTTGGAGCATGAACCAGCTGGCCGACGGGCTCACCCACAGGGAGCGGACGCGCTCGATGTCATCCGCTGACGCGCTGGTCGAGATCTACCGCGCGCATTACGCGGGGCTCGTCCGACTCGCGATCCTGCTCGCCGACGACAACGCAGCTGCGGAGGACCTCGTGCAGGACGCATTCGTCAAGCTCCACCGCGGGTGGGGGCGGCTGCGCGACCCGGAGGCCGCACTCCCGTACCTGCGGGCCTGCGTCGTCAACGGTGGCCGCTCGCGGCTCCGCCGCCTGCGGACCTCCCGCGCGTACGTCGCGACCCAGGCCGCCGGCCACGACCGCGTCGCGCAGCACCTCCCGTCCGCCGAGCAGCACGCCCTGCTCAACGAGAGCCACCGCGAGCTGCTCGCCGCCGTACAGACCCTGCCCGAGCGGCAGCGCCAGGTCCTGGTGCTCCGGTACTACGCCGAGTGCACCGAGTCGGAGACGGCCGACACGCTCGGCATCTCCGTGGGCGCGGTGAAGTCGCACGCACACCGTGCGGTCGCCTCGCTCGGCAAGAAGCTGGAGGCTTCCCGATGAACATCGACGACCGCCTCAAGGAGGCGTTCCAGGCCAAGGCCGTGACGGCGCAGACGTCGCCCGAAGCCTTCGAGCTGATCCGTGACCGGGTGCGCGCCGGCCGGCGCATTCGGCTGCTGCAGGTGGCCGGCGCCGGGATCGCCGTACCCGCCATGGTCGTCGCCGCGATCGCTCTCGCCGGCAACAGCCCGACGCGCGTCTCGCCGTCGCCGCGGCCGGAGGGCTCCGGCACCGCGACCTCAGTCGCCACGCCGAGCGGCACACCGGCCGAGACGCCGGCGACCAGCGCGCCGACCCCGACGCCGAGCGCCACTACCACGCCCGACGTGACGCCGACTCCGCGGGTATCCGGGACGCCGAAGGCAACCGGAGCCGTCGTACCGAGCCCGACGCCGGACCCCGCCGGCCCGACTACCGGCGCCGGCGAGCCTGCGCCGTACGCGAGCGCCATCGCGGTCGCTCGTCCGGGGGGCAAGGTCGAGCTCGTCTCTGCCGACGGCAGGACGATCCAGGAGGTTGTCACGCTCGAGGGTCGCGAGATCCACGGCATCGAGTGGTCGCCGGACCGCACGCAGCTCTACGTGTCGTCCCTGCAGGCGCGTTCCGAGGACTTCTGCCCGCAGACGGTCTTGGTCGACCTGTCGGACAGGAAGGTCGAGCAATTGGGTCGCTGGGGGGAGGTCGCGTTCTCCTCGGACGGCAAGACGCTCGCGGCATTCGTCACGAGCGAAGGCTGCCAGATCGCGTCGCTGCTGGTTCGGGAGCTCGGCACCGGTGCAGAGACGGTCATCCAGGCCGGCGACAACGCGGAATGGGACTCCCTCAGCAGTCTGGCGTGGGTGCCCGGTGTCAACCGGCTGGTCTTCGTCCAGCACGGCCTCGGCGACAGCTCCGTGATCCGGTTGCTCGATCTGGCCAAGCCGACGCCCCTGGCGGACGCGGCACCACTCGGCCCACAGGGACTCGGAGCAGGCGAGCTCGTCTCTTCCGTCACCTACTCCGGCGGCCGGCTGCTGGCCGGTACCCGGTGCTGCCTTGGCCCGACGGAGTACATGCGGATCATCGAGAGGGGCTCGTCGAGCGGCGACGCGACCGAGCTCTACCGGAACGACGGCGACGAGTTCGTCGCCAGCAACCTCGACACGTCGCCCGACGGGAAGCGAGTCGTGTTCACCTCCTTCGGGGACGGGTCGGCGGCGTGGATCTGGACTGTCGACGGCAGCGACGCCCCGCGCAAGCTCGTCAATGGGGCTGTCGCGGCCGCCTGGTAGCTCCACCGGCGACGCTGGGCCTGCCGACCGCTCCTCCGAGCGGACGGCAGGCCCGTTCGCATCGCGGCCGCGTGGCACTCAGCCGGACGGACCGATCACGGGTCCTCCCGGCCACTCAGCACGCAGAACTCGTTGCCCTCGGGGTCCGCCAGGACCACCCAGGTATGCTCGCCCTGCCCGACGTCGGTGCGCGTGGCACCCAGCCCGATGATCCGCTCCACCTCGGCGTCCCGGTCGCGGTCGGTCGGACTGACGTCGATGTGCAGCCGGTCCTTGACCGTCTTCGGCTCCGGCACGCGCACCGCGAGGATCGTCGGCCCCGACCCCGCCGGGCCCCGGAGCTTGACGGACGACTCGTCCGGCCGGTCGTTGCGCTCGACGATCTGGTAGCCGAGCACAGCCGCCCAGAACTCGCCAACCAGCTGGTGGTCCTGACAGTCGATGACCAGCTCGGTGAATCGGCACGCCATGCGG
The DNA here is from genome assembly GCA_035645255.1 of Mycobacteriales bacterium. Taxonomy (GTDB): domain Bacteria; phylum Actinomycetota; class Actinomycetes; order BP-191; family BP-191; genus DASQMY01. The sequence continues at coordinate 1,375 of DASQMY010000076.1, read as the reverse complement.
ACCGCCTTCCGGTCGGGGGAGGTGTCGAGACGATCCTGCCGTTCGACCGGCGGCTCCCGCCGAACGGGACGAGACGGCTGGCCGGAAGCCCGCAGAAAACATCTCGAGAAAGCTGCAAGGTCTCCACCGCCCGCCGCTCTCAGGTGTCAGAAGCCGGACATCGGGTCCGGCGAACACCCTCGGGAGACCACGATGAACCGCTCCGCCACCAAGGCCCTGCTGATCGCCACCACCGCAGCCGTCCTCGGCACGACCGGGCTCGCCTCGAGCGCATGGGCGGACGGCGGCACCGTCGCTCCGGCGCCGCAGCCGACGATCCAGCCCAAGATCATCCTGACGATCGCACCCCAGCCCACCGAGCCGTCCCCGCTGCCGACGCTGACGTTCGCCCCCAGGCCGACGCAGCCCGCCGACCCCAAGCCGACCGGCCCGCAGACGATCGCACCGAAGCCGGGCGAGGCGCCGTCCGCGGTCTACGTGAAGGTCAGCCGGCTGAAAGACAGCCTCGGCCGCGCTGCCGGCGTGCTGCTCGTCGCGCGCCACCACCGCGAGGACTGCAACGGGCTCGACGCGCTGCTCGGCAGCTGGGACGGCTCCTACTCGACGTTGTGGCGCAAGCGGATCGCCCGCCACGTCGACGACTGCAGCGTGTGCGGCGGCTCGCGGAAGACGGCAGCTGCCGCACTGTTCGCGCTCGCCGTGTGCGCTCCGGTGCCGCTGGTGTCGGCAGTGCGGACGCTGCGTGTCCCGGACGGCGTCGCCGGACATGGTCCCGGTCTCGTTCGCAGCAGGCTGGCCGGAGACCCGGCCGTGGCCGCCGGACAACCGGCGCCGCCGTGGAGGCCCGCTCGTCGCCGTCGGCGCGCTGCTGCTGCTCCTCGGCGGGGCCGGCGGGGCCGCGCTGGCCAACATCGGCGAGCGGCTCGACCTGACCGAAGCGGTCGCCACGCAGACGACGACCGCGCCGAGCACGCCCGTCGCCGCACCTCACGCCCGTCGCCGCACCTCCCGCCGCGGCGTCGCCGTACACCCAGTCGGCAGCGGCGACGACCGCACCTCCGACGCCCTCGCCGAAACCCACACCGAGCCTGCAGCCGACGCCGAAAACCACACCGACGCCGTCTCCGTCGGCCGACAACGCGCCGTCGGCCCCGGCGTCGACCGCACCCGCCCCGGCTCCGGTGCCGCCTGCGCCAACCGTGCAGCTCGGACTGCAGGACTCCACGATCAGCACCGCCTGCGGGACACCGTCGACGACCCAAGCGGTCGTCGACGCAACCGGCCAGTCGGCGCAGACCCTCGTGCAGTGGGGCGGCACCGCACCGGGCAGCCGCGGCTTCCCCGGCTCGGGCAGCGCGAGCATCGGCCCGTACTC
>DASQMY010000075.1:0-17886 GCA_035645255.1 Mycobacteriales bacterium | reverse complement strand
CACTGGCGGAGCTCGACCTCGGTCGGTTCGGTGGTCACGAGCGGAAGGTACCCGGCCGCGCGGACCGCATCCGCGGCATTCGGGTGATCGCGCGCTCGCAGACGAGTGAATGACTATCGGTGCTGCCGGTGTGACGTTGTGTCAGCTGCCATCCTCTGTTGATCGACCTGGCACGATTCCATGATCCGTTGAGCACGAGATGATCAGGGAATCGTGCCAGCATGATCGTCAGGAGGGCTCCGGTGGCGGGCTGGCGCAGCGGCGACGGTGAGAGGACGGGCGCCCTGCCCGTCGGCTACCTGACTGCCGCGACGCCGGGCGGCAGGAAGCGCCCGCCGGTGACCCGCTCCGACACCCCGGTCCGGTCGAGGAACGGCGTGACGCCGCCGAGGTGAAACGGGAAGGCCGCCCCCGTGATCATGCAGAGGTCGACGTCCTGCGGTTCGCCGACGACGCCGTCGTCGAGCAGGTGCCGCACCTCGTCGGCTAGCGCGTCGAGAGCGCGGTCGCGGACCTGCTCGCCGGTCAGCACGACCGGCTGCGCCGGCCGCTCGAACAGCGCCTCTACCTCGGGGTCGACCACCGGCTGGCCCGTGTCCCAGGTGTAGACGCCGGTCTTGCCGGCCTCGACGAGCCGGCGCAGGTTGTCCGAGACGTAGAACCGGTCCGGGAACGCCGTGTACAGCGTCTCGGCGACGTGCAGCGTCACCGCGGGTCCGGTGAAGGCGATGAGGATCAGCGGGGTCATCGGCAGGCCGAGCGGCTCGAGTGACGCGTCCGCCACCTCGAACGGCGTGCCCTCGTCGATCGCGCGGGTGACCTCACCGAAGAAGCGGGTCAGCAGCCGGTTGACGACGAACGCCGGTGCGTCGCGCACCGGTACGCAGGTCTTCTTCAGCATCTTGCCGACGGCGAACGCCGTAGCATAGGTCGCGTCGTCGGTCTCGCTCGTCCGCGCGACCTCCAGCAGCGGCATGATGCCGACCGGGTTGAAGAAGTGGAACCCGACCACCCGCTCGGGATGGCTCAGCTTGGCGGCCATGTCAGCCACCGACAGCGACGACGTGTTGGTCGCGAGGACGCAGGTGTCGGGGACGACCGCCTCCACCTCGGCGAAGACCTGCTGCTTGACGCCCAGGTCCTCGAACACCGCCTCGATGACGAAGTCGGCGTCCGCGAACGCGTCCTTGGTGAGCGACCCGGACACCAGACCCTTGAGCTTGTTGGCCTGGTCGGCGGTGTAGCGGCCCTTGGCCACCTGCTCGTCGACCTGCGAGTGCACCCAGCCGACGCCCTTGTCGACGCGGGCCTGGTCGATGTCGGTCAGGACGACGGGAACCTCGAGCCGCTGCGCGAACAGCAGCCCGAGCTGTGAAGCCATCAGCCCGGCGCCGACGATGCCGACCTTGGACACCGGCCGGGCCAACGACTTGTCCGGTACGCCGACCGGCCGCTTACCGCGCTTCTGCACCAGGTCGAACGCGTAGAGACCGGCGCGCAGGTCGTCGCCCATCACCAGGTCGGCCAATGCCTCGTCCTCGGCGGCGAAGCCGTCGTTCAACGAAGCCGTCCGCGCCGCGGCGATCAGCTCGAGCGCGCGGTACGGCGCGGGCGTCGCGCCGTGCAGCCTGGCGTCGGCGAACGCCCGCCCGCGGCTGACGGCCGCGTCGAAGGCGGCCTCGTCGTCGTAGACGGGCCGGTCGACGGTCATGTCGCCGGAGACGACCGAGGCCGCCCACCGCAGCGACTGCTCGATGAAGTCGGCCGGCTCGAAGATCGCGTCGGCGATGCCGAGCTTGAACGCCTGCGGCCCTTTGAGCATGCGGTTCTGGTTGAGCGCGTTCTCGATGATGACCTTGACCGCGTTGTCCGGCCCGACCAGCTTCGGCAGCAGCGTCGCGCCGCCCCACGCGGGAACCAGGCCGAGGAAGCACTCGGGCAGCGCTAGGGCCGGTACGCCGGACGAGATCGTCCGGTAGTGGCAGTGCAGTGCGATCTCCAGGCCGCCGCCCATCGCCGCGCCGTTGACGAACGCGAACGTCGGCACGGCGGAGTCGTGCAGCCGGCGGAAGACCTGGTGCCCGAGCGCACCGATCTGCCGGGCCTCCTCGCGCGTGGCGATCGTCGGCACGCCGGTCAGGTCGGCGCCGACCGCGAAGATGAACGGCTTGCCCGTCACCGCGATCGCCTTGACGTCGTCGCGCCGGTCGATCTTGTCGAGCGCGCCGGCGATGCGCTGCAGGCCGGCCGGTCCGAAGGTGTTGGGCTTGGTGTGGTCGAAGCCGTTGTCCAGGGTGATCAGCGCGACCGTGCCGAGCCGCGGCACGTCGACGTACTGCAGCTTGGCGTCGGTGACGACCTCACCGGCGAGTCTCAGGTCCTGCTCGCTCACACCCGGCTCCCGTCGTGGTGGGGGTTCTCCCAGATGACCGTGGCGCCCATGCCGAACCCGACGCACATCGCGGTCAGGCCGTAGCGCGCCTGCGGCCGGTCCTCGAACGCGCGGGCGAGCTGCGTCATCAGCCGCACGCCGCTCGAGGCCAGCGGGTGGCCGAGCGCGATGGCGCCGCCGTAGGGGTTGACCCGGTCGTCGTCGTCCTTGATGCCGAAGTGGTCGAGGAACGCCAGCACCTGCACGGCGAACGCCTCGTTGAGCTCGAACGCGTCGATGTCGTCGATGGTCAGGCCGGTCCGGGCGAGCGCCTTCTCGGTCGACGGGATCGGGCCGACGCCCATCACCGCCGGCTCGACGCCGGTGAACGCGTAGCCGACCAGCCGCATCCGCACCGGCAGAGCGAGGTCGCGGGCCACCTCCTCGGCGGCGACGATGCAGCCGGTCGCGCCGTCGTTCAGCCCGGCGGCGTTGCCTGCGGTCACCCGGCCGTGCGCGCGGAACGGCGTCTTCAGCCCGGCGAGCGCCGCCATCGTGGTGCCCGGACGCGGCGGCTCGTCGCGGGTGGCCAGGCCGTAGCCGTTGCCGGACCAGGTCGCGACCGGGACGAGGTGCTCCTGCATGATGCCGGCGTCGTAGGCCGCCTGGACGCGGTCCTGGCTGGCCTTTCCGAACGCGTCGCACCGCTCGCGGCTGATGTGCGGGAAGCGGTCGTGCAGGTTCTCCGCCGTCTGGCCCATCACCAGCGCCGAGGCGTCCACCAGCTTCTCGGAGAGGAAGCGCGGGTTGGGGTCGACGCCCTCGCCCATCGGGTGGCGCCCCATGTGCTCGACCCCGCCGGCGATCGCGACGTCGTACGCGCCGAACGCGACGCCGCTCGCCACGGTCGTCACGGCGGTCATCGCACCGGCGCACATCCTGTCGATCGCGAAGCCGGGCACGCTCTTGGGCAGCCCGGCGAGGATCGCCGCTGTGCGGCCGATCGTCAGGCCCTGGTCGCCGATCTGCGTCGTCGCGGCGATGGCGACCTCGTCGACGCGGTCCGGCGGCAGCTGCGGGTTGCGCCGCATCAGCTCGCGGATGACCTTCACGATCATGTCGTCCGCGCGGGTGTCGGCGTACATCCCCTTCGGTCCGGCCTTGCCGAACGGGGTGCGGACGCCGTCGACGAAGGCGACGTCACGGACGGTACGAGGCACGGGCTCTCCTCCTCCACGAGCTGGACCCGCACAGTGTATGCCGGTTACTCACGAGTAACAGAACGCGGTTCGGGCTGTTGGAACCGGACGGCCCGGGTAGGCGACCGGCCATGAGCAGCTCACTGCCGGCGGTCGCCGGGGTCACGCACGAGTACGTCGACGCCGGCGGGCTGCGGACCCACGTCGCCCTCGCCGGCGACCCGGCTGCGCCGCCGGTGCTCTTGCTGCACGGCTGGCCGCAGCACTGGTGGACCTGGCGCGAGGTCGTCCCGCTGCTCGCGGACGCCTACCGGCTGGTGATGCCCGACCTGCGCGGCCAAGGCTGGACCGACGCCCCGGACGGCGACTACGGCAAGGAGCAGCTGACCACCGACGTGCTCGCGACGCTCGACGCGCTGGGTCTCGGCCAGGTCACCTGGGTCGGTCACGACTGGGGCGGCTGGGTCGGCTTCCTGGCCGGCCTGCGCGCTCCGGGCCGGCTGTCCGGGCTGGTCGCCGTGTCGGTCACCCACCCGTGGCAGGCGCGCGCCGACGCCCGCGTCCTCGACGCCTGGCGGATGGGCTACCAGGCGGTCGTCGCCACGCCGTACGTCGGCGAGCGGCTCGTCCGCACCCCGGCCGCTGTCGCCCAGGTGCTGCAGGCGGGCCACCGCGACGTGTCGCCGTACACCGACCGGCTCTGCGACGTCCGCCGGGCGCGGGCGAGCGTGCAGCTCTACCGGACGTTCCTGACCCGCGAGGTGCCGGCCCTGCTCGCCGGGCGGTACGCCGACGAGCGGCTGCGCGTCCCGACCCTCCTGCTGGTCGGCGAGCGCGACCCGGTGATCACGCCGCGGCTGGTCGCGGGCTACGAGTCGCACACCGACGACATGACCGTCGAGGTGATCCGGGGGGCCGGCCACTTCCTGCCGGAGTCGCACCCGGCAGAGGTCGCCAGAGCCGTTCGGCGCCTGGCGGGTAGCTGAACGGCGCGCCGACGACCCGCAAGGCGGACGGCGCCGGTGGCTGCCGGGGCCAGCGGCGAAAAGGTGGAGCGAGCGGCGGAGGCGGACGGTGGCAGGGGAGCGAGGCGACGAGGCACAGGCGGCGCGAACCGGCGAAGCGGAGGGAGCCGAGCAGTACGGAATCGCACACGTTTGCTACTACGATGGCGCCCGGTCCGCCCGCGCGGTCACCCCGTTCGCCTGTGAGGAGTCCTTGCTTTGCTGTTCGGACGACCGCTGGCCCGCCGGGTAGCCGCTGCTGTCACTGGGGTTGTGCTGATCACCGCGGCGCCGCCGCAGGCGAGCGCGGAGCAGACCACCAAGCTCCTGCGCGCGGAGCTGGCGCAGATCACCTCCCGTCTGCACGTCGCCGAGGAGCGCGAAGCGGCCGCCGTCGACGCGGTCCGGTCGCTCGAGCGCCGGCTCGCGGCCGCAGAGGAGAGGCGGGCCGCGACCCGAGCCCACGCGGCGGACTTCGTGCGGACCGCTTACATCACCGGCGATGCCGGCAGCGACCCGCTGCTCCGGCTGATCGCCGTCGGCGACGCCAGCGCGTCGGTAGAGCAGCTGGAGATCCTGCACCACGCGACCAGGTCCAACCGGGTGGTGCTCGAGGAGCTGTCGGTGCTCGACCGCGACATCCGGCAGGCGCGCGCGGGCCTCGACGCGCAGCGCCGCGAGCTGACCGCAGCCGCGGCGCAGCTCGCCGCCGACGGCAAGAGGATGAGCGAGCTGCTCGCCGTGGTCGCCGAGCGCGAGGAAGAGGCCGCCGCGAAGCGGCGGAAGGCGATGGCCGAGCGTGCTGCTGCCCGCAGGACGGCCGAGCGCGCGTCGCGCTCGGCCGCTCGGGACACCGGGGACGACGACAGCACCGACAGCTCGGACGAGAGCGACGACAGCAGCGACAGCGACGGCGACGGCGACAGCTCGTCGTCCGGCCGCGGCGGCTACCACTGCGCGGTCGGGCCGGCCAACAGCTTCACCGACACGTGGGGCGCGCCGCGCTCCGGGGGGCGCCGGCACAAGGGCACCGACGTGTTCGCGCCGTACGGGTCGCCCGTCTACGCCGTGTCCGACGGCGTCATCATCCGCACCAGCTGGGGCTCCAGCAGCGGCCTGGCGATCCAGCTGCGGTCCGTCGACGGCAACGTCTACTTCTACGCGCATGAGTCGTCGGTCAACGTCCGCGCCGGTCAGCGGGTGTCCGCCGGCCAGGTCATCGGCCGCGTCGGCACGAGCGGCAACGCGGCCGGCACGAGCCCGCACGTGCACTTCGAGCTCTGGGCGGGCGGCGGCAGCGCGATCAACCCCTACCGCTTCCTCCGCGGGATCTGCTGACCTCCGCTCAGCCCGGAGCCGACCGGGCGTAGAACGCGAGCTCGTCGTCGGTGCGGGTGAGCTCGAACCCGGCCCGCTCGAGGATCCGCCGCGACGCGACGTTGTCGAGCAGCGAGTCGGCGACGATCCCGCGGACGCCCGGCTGGACGAGCGACCACTCGACGAGCGCGCGGACCGCCTCGGCGCCGTAGCCGCGCCGGTGGTATGCCGGCGCGAGCCCGTAGCCGATCTCGATCACGCCGTCCTCGTCGGGCGGACCCTTCCAACCGCAGTCGCCGATGACCGTGCCGTCGTGCAGGGCGATCAGCCAGCCGATCGACGGCGCGTCCGGCGCGGCGACGGCGTACCGCATGCCGTCGATCGTGTCGGTGGTCGGCCAGCCCCGCCCGGGCACGATGCCGGTCAGGTCACCGGCGACGATCCGCGCCGCGAGCGACCCGTCGACCGGCAGCAGCGTCAGCCGCTCACTCGTGATGCGCCGGTCAGGCATCGGCGAGCGCGGCCGTCAGCGCCGGTGCGGTGAGCTCGATCTGCCACGGCCGGGCGCCGGCCTCGGTCATCAGCGCCCGGATGGCGGCCTCGTCGACCGGGTCGGGCGGTGACCAGGACAGCCGGCGTACGACGGCCGGCTCGATCAGGTTCTCCACCGGCAGCTCGTGGGCGGCCGCGAGCTCGAGCACCGCCGCGCGCGCTGTCGCGAGCCGGTGGGCAGCGACCGGGTCGCGCTCGGACCAGCGGTGGGCCGGCGGCGGTCCTTCACCGGGCGCCGAGGCGGTCGGCAGGGCCTCGTCGGGCAGCGCCGCGGCGGACTGGAGTGCGCTGAACCACAGCGCACCGCGCCGCCGGTTGGCCCGGCCGGAGAAGACCGGCAGCTGCAGCAGCTCGTCGACGGTCGCGGGGGAGCGCAGCGCCGCCTCGACCATCGCGGCGTCCGGCAGTATCCGGCCCGGCGCGATGTCGCGCCGACGCGCTGTGTCGTCACGCAGGGTCCACAGCGAGCGCAGGTTGGCCAGCTGCCGCCGCGTGCGCAGCCGGTGGATGCCGGACGTGCGACGCCACGGGTCGACGCGCGGCGCGGCCGGCGGCGTAGCTGCGACGGCGGCGAACTCCTCCTGCGCCCACTCCCACTTGCCCTGCTCGCGAAGCACCTCCTCGAGGTGGTCGCGGAGCGAGACGAGCACCTCCACGTCGAGCGCGGCGTAGCGCAGCATCGCCTCAGGGAGCGGGCGGGTCGACCAGTCGGCCGACGAGTGCCCCTTCTCGAGGTTGTAGCCGAGCACCGTCTCGACCATCGCGGCCAGCCCAACCCGCTCGTAGCCGGCCAGCCGGGCGCCGAGCTCGGTGTCGAAGATCCGCTGCGGACGCAGGCCGATCTCCGCGAGGCACGGGATGTCCTGGCTCGCCGCGTGCAGCACCCACTCGTGCCGGCCGATCTCGTCGTTCAGCGCGGTCAGGTCGGGGAGTCCCAGCGGGTCGATCAGCCAGGTGCCGGCGCCCTCGCGGCGCAGCTGGACGAGGTAGGCGCGCTGGCCGTAGCGGTAGCCCGACGCGCGTTCGGCGTCGATCGCGACGGGACCGTCCGCCGTACGAAGCGCGTGCAGCAGCTCGCTGAGCTCGGCTGCGGTCTCGATCGGGGTCGGAACCGGTGCCGACAGCTGCAACGTCGGCAGGGTCGGCTGCTCGACCGCCTCGTCCTCGACGACGGCGTCGGCGAGCGCGGCAGCGGTGGCGGCGAGGTCAGGCTCCGGAGCAGCAGGAACAGGTTCGGTGGACACAGGGCAACGCTACCTCCCGCCGTGGCGGACGAAGCGGGCGCGCCGAGCCGGCGCCGGAGCGGCACCGGGGTCGGGCGGTGAAGCTAGCGGATGACACCCGCGCGCATGGCGAGCGCGACCATCTCCGCGCGGTCGCCCGTGCCGAGCTTGCGGGCGATCCGGGCCAGGTGGCTCTTGACGGTCAGCGCCGACAGGCCGAGCAGCTCGCCGATCTGCTTGTTGGACTGGCCGTCGGCGACCAGCTTGAGGACCTCGACCTCGCGCCCGGAGAGCTCGTTGATGCCCTCGCCGACCGGGCCGCCGCGGAGGCCGGCCGCGAGCAGCGACGCGACCGACGGGTCGGCGTACACGCCGCCGTCGAGCACCCGGCGGACACCGTCGACGACCACGTGCGGTGAGGCGGACTTGAGCAGGTAGCCCTGCGCACCGGCGACGAACGCCGAGCGCACGGAGTAGGGGTCGTCGGCGGCGGAGAGCACGATCAGCTTGGTCCAGCCGGCTGCCCGCAGGTCGGCGAGCAGCTCGAGGCCGGAGCCGTCGGGGAGGCCGAGGTCCAGCACGCAGACGTCACGGGCGCCGGCCGCAGCGCGGGCCCGCGCCTCGGCGATGCTGGCCGCCTCGATCACGTCACGGGCGCCCATGGCGCGCAGCCTGGTGACCATCGACTCGCGAACGAGCGGGTGGTCATCCACCACCATGGCGGTGAAACCGGACTCCAGGCTCTGCTCACCAAGGGTCTCGACGACGGTCGTCACAGCTGCCTCCTGTGTGTCGACCCAGCCTGGGTCGTCCACTCGTGCCGCCCACCAGTCGGGCCGCTTGCTACGTGGATCGGGTCGGACGACCGGGCTCTTTAGCCCAGACGGACGAATGGTTGATCCGAATGCTCGCCGCACGTTCGGTATCGGCCCGCAGATGCCTGAAGAAAGTGCGTCCGAGGCGAAAGTCGGCACTTTCCGATGCCGAAGCAATGAGGGCAGTCATCCGGCCGTGCACGCCGGAACGCGCATCGAGAGGACCAGACGTGATCGCACCGACGCGACGGCTTCCAGTAGCGGCCACGGCGGCCCTGCTGGCTCTGCTCGGCGCCGCAGCCGTACCGGCGGGTCCCACCACGGCACCGGCGCCTTCGGTCACGGCGGTCGTCAGCCTCGTCGCCGATGCCGGCCGCGCTGTCCTCGCGGGTGTTCGCGTCGTCTCGGAGTTCCCGGCGCTGTCCGCCGCCGTCGTCTCGGGTACGCCGGCGCAGCTGGCCGTGCTCCGCGGCCGCCCCGGCGTCCGCTCCGTCGTCGCCGACTACGCGCTGCGCCCCACCGGGCACGAGGACGAGGCGGGCGGCAGTGTGTACGCCACCGAGGGCCTCGGTGGCTCGGGCCGCGACGACGCGGGTAGCGGCGTCACCGTCGCCGTCATGGACACCGGTGTGTCCGACACCCCTGCTCTGAACCGCGCTTCCGGCCGGCTGCTGGACGGGCTGGACGCCTCCGGCGACGGCTCGTTCACCGACGGGTACGGCCACGGCACGTTCATGGCCAACCTGGTGGCCGGTGGCGAAGCGCCCGGCTCGGCGGGCGAGTCGATCGGCGTGGCGCCCGGCTCCACGGTCGTCAACGTCAAGGTCGCGGACGACGACGGCAACACGTCACTCAGCCAGGTGATGGCCGGCATGTCCTACGTCTACACCTTCCGCCAGCACATCGACGTGGTGGAGTTCGCCTTCTCCGGCGACCGGCCGGGCGAGGCCTACGGGCCCGACCCGCTGACCGACGCCGTCGAGCGGCTGCGCGCCGGCGGGCTGGTCGTCGTCGTGCCGTCGGGCAACGAGTCGGGTCAGCTCGGTGACCCGGGCTTCGACCCCTACGCGCTGACCGTCGGCGCCGCGGACACCAGGGACGGCAAGCCCGAGGTCGCGGACTTCAGCGGTTACGGCGACGTCCACGGCGTGACGAAGCCCGATGTGCTCGCCGCCGGCGTGGGTGTGCTCTCGCTGCTCCCCGCCGACTCGCTGCTCGCCGTACAGAACCCGGCAGCGCGGCAGCCGAACGGGCTGTACCGCGGGTCCGGCACCAGCCAGGCCACCGCGGTCACCGCCGGTGTCGCGGCGATGTTCCTCCAGGAGCACCCGGGCGCGTCGCCCGCCGAGGTGAAGGCATCGCTGCGCTCCGCCGCCAAGCGGGTTCGCGGCGTGGGCGCCGGCGAGGGACTCGTCCGGACTACGAGCCGGCTCGTGGACCCGGGAAAGCTGACGGGTTCGCACAACGGCACCGGCGAGGAGTCGCTGGACACCGACGCGTGGGGCTCGAACAGCTGGCTGGACGGCGCGTGGGTCGAGCCGAACGCGCAGGCGTGGCGGGCGCAGCGCTGGCACGGCGACGGCTGGCTGGCGCAGTCCTGGCGGGCCCAGCGCTGGCTGGGTCTGACGTGGGACGCACAGAGCTGGAAGGCGCAGGGCTGGCACGCGCAGGGCTGGCGCGGCGTCGAGTGGGACGCCCAGGGCTGGCGCGCGCAGGGCTGGCGGGCCCAGGGCTGGCGGGCGCAGCGCTGGGGCGCGGCGCAGTGGAGCTGACGAACCAGATCGAGATCGGCCGTCAACCCGGCGGCCGCGGTGCACGAGGAGGAGCTGGCATGAAGCTACGGATCGGCAAGCTCGGCGCGGTGCTCGGCCTGGCCGTCGCGGTCTCGGTCGGCGCTGCCGTGCCGGCGAGCGCGAAGCAGGCGAAGCCTCCGGTGACCGTCGTGGACACCACCGAGACCGGTACGACGACCGCCGACGGCTGGGGCGCGTGGGAAGCCCAGTCGTGGCACGCCCAGTCGTGGCACGCCCAGTCGTGGCACTAGGACTGACATGAACCCGATGACCCAGGTTCGGCTGATCACCGGCGGCGCTGCCGCCGGTGCGATCGCCGGCCTGCTCTTCGCCGGCTGGGGGAGCGCGCCGTTGTGGGCGCTGCCCGTGCTCGCGGCGGCCGTGGCGGCCAGCGAGCTCGCCGCCGTCGAGCTCAGCTTCGGGCGTCAGCGCTGGTCGTTCTCCTGCGCGGAAGGCGCCATCGGAGCTGCACTGGTGGCGTCCACCGGCGGCTGGGCGGTGCTGGCCGTCGTGCTCGGCGTGGTCATGGCCGAGCTGGTGCAGAAGGTCACGCCGATCAAGGCGGTCTTCAACATCGCGCAGTTCGCCGCATCGACGGCGCTCGGCGTGGCGATGTCGCACTACCTCGGCGGCGGCCTGATGGGCGCGACCGCGGGCATGGGCATCTTCTGGCTCGCGAACAGCGCGCTCGTCGGCGGCGCGGTCTCCGCGACGACCGGCAAGCCGTACCTCTCGCTGCTGTGGCAGAGCATGCCGCTCAGCGCGCTGCACAGCTCCGGCAACACGTCGGTCGGCCTGCTGGCCGCCTGGCTTGCCTTCAACGCCCCGCTCGGGCTGCTCGGCCTGATCGTCCCGATGGGCCTGCTCTGGTTCTCCTACGACCAGCAGACCGCCCGGGCTGCCGAGGCCAACCTGTTCGCCGAGCTGGCGCGGGGCCAGGAGCGGGTCACCGGGCAGAGCATCGACGTGTCGGCGCAGGTCGTGCTGACGGCAGCCGCGCGGCTGTTCGGCGGAGCCGACGTGGAGCTGGTGCTCAACGGCGGCGACGGTCCGCTGCGCTACCGCGGCGACGAGTACGGCGTGCCGGAACGGCACCGCGTCGACCCGACCGCATTCGACGACGAGTGGGTCATCCGGGTCATCGCGGCCGGCGAGATCGTCACCGGTGTCGACGACCGCCGCCCGTACTGCTCGATGGTGCTGGGCCGGGAGGACTCGCCGCTCGCGGTGATCCACGCCCGCCGCCCCGAGGGTGCGACGGCGTTCGGCCGGCGCGACGTGATGCTCGCCCAGGTGCTCGTCGGACAAGCCGAGTCGTGGCTGTCGGTCGCGGACCTGACCGCTTCCCGCGACGCAGCCCTCGCCGAGGCGGAGGCCGCGGGCGAGGCTGCCCGCGCGCTCGGTGACCTCGGTGCGGACACCGCCGCCAACCTGGTCGTCCTGCGCGAGTCGGCCGGCCGACTGGCCCGACTCGCCGCGCCCAGCCGGGCCGGTGACCTCGACCCGCGTGGTGTCGGCGAGATCGTGGACGAGCTGCACGCCGTCGAGCGTGCCGTGGCCTCGCTGCTGGGCGCGATCGCACTCGCGGCGGACCCGGACCTGGCGAGCCTCGGTGCCGGCATGGGCGACGTGCCCGTGCAGCGCACCTCGGACGCCGAGTGGACGACGACCGGTCTCTATGTGAGCGAGAGCATCTAGCCGTGCGGATACCGCGCCTGAGCCGACTGACCCTCGCCGCGCTGGCGGGTGGGTCGGTCGCTCTGGCGTGTGTGGTCGTCGTGTCGGCGGTGGTCGTCTCGCTCACGCTGCTCGACGAGCTCTCGCCGGCCGGGCTGACCCTGATCGCCGGCGTCGGCGCGTGTGGCGCCGCGGTCGCTGGACTGCTCGGTGGTGTGGCCGCCGACAAGATGGTGCTCGAGGTCCGCGCGCTCCGCTCCGCCGCGCAGCGCCGGCTGCAGGACGGCCCCGACCTGCCCGGAACGGTGGTCAGGTCGTCGTTCTCGGAGCTGAACGACCTCGCCGCGACGATCGACGGTCTCGCCGTCCGGGCACGGGTGGCCGACGAGGTGGCCGAGCGCCATCGCCGGTCGGCCGCCAACGCGAGCGCCGGCATGTTCGAGCTGCTGTCCGGGCTGGTGGCCGCCGAGGAAGGCGCCCGCGGCCAGCTCGCCGCCGAGCTGCACGACACGGCGGCGCAGTCGCTGGCGCTGGCCCGGGCCGAGCTGTGCGTCGGCGACTCGGAGGCGATCCGCCGCGCGACCGACTACGTCGCCGACGCCGAGGAGCAGGTGCGGGCCGTCATGGCGCGCACCCGGCCGCCGGCGCTGCGCGACGGCGACCTGGCCACCGCGATCGACAACATGCGCCGTGAGCTCGACCAGCGCTACGCCCTGCAGGTGGACGTGCGCTGGCCGGAGGAGGCGCACCCGCTCCCGCTGGTCAGCGCCATTACGATCTACCGGTTCTTCCAGGAGAGCCTGCTCAACGTCGTGAAGCACGCCGACGTCGACTGGGCGGTCGCCACGCTGGACATCGACGACGAGTGGGTCACCGCGACCGTCGCCGACGAAGGCCCGGGCTTCGACCCGGCCGCCGTCAGGTCCGACAAGGGCCGGCACGTCGGCCTCGGGCTGCTGCGCGAGCGGGCCCGGCTGGCCGGCGGCTCGGTCGACGTGGCGAGCATGCCGTCGGCCGGTACGACGCTGCGCCTGCGGCTGCCGCGGACCGGCGTCCCCTCGCCGCGCAGCGCGGCCGAGCAGCCCGCAGCGGCCACCGCCCGCTGAGCCTGCTCCGTCAGAGCGCGGTCGGGAGTGGCAGCACCCCGGCCGGTTGCGTAGGCGGCAGACCGGCCATCGAGCAGATCAAGTCGCAGAACGCCGCCAGGTGCGCCGCTAGGTCGCCGTCGTCCGGGGTCCACGAGCAGCGCAGCTCGACGTCGCTGGAGTCCGGCTCGTCCGCCATCGCGCCGAACCTGCTGGACGCTGTACGGGTGACCGTGCCGCCGACCGCGTGGTGGCGCGCGCCGTGCGCGTCGAGCGCGTCGAGCAGCCAGGCCCAGCCGACCTGCGCGAGCAGCGGGTCAGCACCCATCTCGTCGTCGACGTCGGCCTGCACGAACGCGACCACCCGCGTGTCGCCCTCCCACGCGTCGTTGCCGTCCGGATCGTGCAGCACGACGAACCGCCCGGCCGCGAGGTCGTCGTCGCCGCGCAGCACCTCGGCACTGATCGCGAAGCTGTACGGCGCGGCGCGGGCCGGGGCGGGCACCTCGCGCAGCGTGACGTTGGGGTTGTGCTCCGCCTCACGCAGGCTGGTGACCGCCTGGCGAAACCGCTCCGGGGCCTCGGGTGGCTCGACAGACATGACCCGAGCGTAGGGGCGAGACGCGACAGGTGTCCGGAAGGCGCGGCCGTAGTCTTACGCGTCCGTCCCGTTCCGCAGGTCCCAGCGCGCTCCGCGCCCGATGGCTGGAGAACACCGCACCGTGCTCGTCGCCCTCCTCGCCCTCGGCTCGAGCCTGTCCTGGGGGACGGCCGACTTCCTGGGCGGCAGCGTCTCGCGCCGGCTGCCGGTCACCACCGTGCTGGTCGTGTCCGGTGTGGGTGCGATCAGCGCGCTGCTGGTCGGGGTCACCGCCGCCGGCGGCCTCATCGCGCCCGGCCGCTACCTGTGGTGGGGCGTCGGCGCGGGGCTGGCCGGCTCGCTCGCGCTCGGCGCGTTCTACCGGGCGCTGGCCGACGGCACGATGGGGGCGGTCGCGCCGATCGCGGCGACCGGCGTCGTCGTGCCGATCGTCGTCGGGCTGGCGACGGGCGACGACCCGGCGACACTCGAGCTGGTCGGCATCGTCGCCGCTCTGGTCGGCATCGTCCTCGCGTCGTCCGGCGAGGTCCGCGGCGCCGCAGGCGGCGTGCGGACCGTGCTGTTGTCGCTGGTGGCGGCCGCCGGCTTCGGCACGTTCTTCGTGCTGATGGAGCGCGGGTCCCAGACCAGCGTCGGGATGACGCTGATCGCGACGCGGACCGCCGGGCTCGCGCTCGCGCTGTGCGCCGCGGCGGCGCTGCGCGCGCCCGTCCGCGGCTGGCGTCCGGACGTCCGGACGCTCGTCGCGGTTGGCGTGCTCGACGTGCTCGCGAACGGTGCGTTCGCGCTGGCCGCCGTACGGGGCGATCTGTCCGTGGTCAGCGTGCTCAGCTCGCTCTACCCGGTGGTCACCGTCCTGCTCGCCCGCAGGGTGCACGACGAGCGGCTGTCCCTCCCTCAGGCGGCCGGCGTGACGGCCTCGCTGGCCGGGGTCGTGCTGATGGCCGCCGGGTAGGGCACGACCTCGCCGCCGACGTACGCCGCGCAGCAGTCGGTGCAGACCAGCTCGGGACAGTCCACGTGGTCAGGGCACATGGGTCGCTCGAAGAGGACCTCGGTCTCGCAACGGCTGCACCAGCCGGTCGCCAGCTCCACGGTCACGCCTTTCGGGTCGGTCGGTCCCGGTCACGACCAATGCTGACAAGCCGGTCCGACAAAATGGCGGAACCCGCGCGGCGTGTCGCACATCTGTTCGATCGGTCGGCCCCCCCGGGGCGGGCAACGCCAGACGCGAGACCTGCCTGTAGCCGCTCCGAGACACGCCAATGGCAGTATTCGGTCGAACATCACCGCCCCGCGTCAAAGGAGACAGCAGATGCGCAGGACACACACCCGGCTGGTGACGGCCTCCGTCGCCGCCGCCATCACCTTGTTCGCCGCCGCGTGCGGCGAGGACGACGACGGCGGCAGCCCGTCCGCCGCGACCACGACGGCGGCCGCCACTGCCACCAGCGCGTCGCCGGCCGACACCGCGAGCCCGAGCGTGTCGCCGGCCGACACAGCGAGCCCGACCGCCGCGCCGGCCGCCAACCTCAAGCTGGTGAAGGCAGGCAAGCTGACGACGTGCACCCACCTGCCCTACGCGCCGTTCCAGTCGGAGAAGGACGGCAAGATCGTCGGCTTCGACGTCGACCTGATCGACCTGGCCGCCAAGAAGCTCGGCCTGGAGCAGGAGATCGTCGACACGCCGTTCGAGACCATCAAGACCGGCGCCGACCTCAACGCCGGCAAGTGCGACGTCGCGGCTGCGGGCATGACCATCACCGACGAGCGCAAGGCGGTGATGGACTTCTCCGTCCCGTACTTCGACGCCACGCAGGCGCTGCTCGCCAAGAAGGGGAGCGGCATCACGTCGCTCGAGACCGCCAAGGGCAAGAAGGTCGGCTCGCAGTCCGGTACGACGGGTGAGGACTTCGTGAAGAAGGCCGGGCTCAACCCGGTGTCGTTCGAGGCGTCCGACGCCGAGCTCAACGCGCTGCGCAGCGGCCAGGTCGAGGTCATCGTCCAGGACCTGCCGGTCGTCTCCGAGTGGCTCAAGGACCCGGCCAACAAGGACTTCGAGATCGTGGCCAACCTCGACACCAAGGAGCAGTACGGCTTCGCGGTGAAGAAGGGCGCCGACCCGGCCCTGCTGAAGGCGATCGACGACGCCATCACCGAGGCGAAGGCCGACGGCACCTACGACCAGCTCCATGAGAAGTGGCTCGGCGTCAAGCCAGCCAAGAAGTGACGACAGCGACGTTGACCCGCCGGCAGCGCCGGCGGGTCACCCTCGCTGGGCAGTACACGCTCTTCGTCATCGCGATCGCGTTCATCGCGCTCACTGCTGACTGGGCGGCGCTGCGGCTGAACTTCGCGCGGTCGGAGGTCGCGCGCGACCTCTTCCCGGAGATCATCACCACCGCGCTGAAGAACACCGTCATCTACACGCTGACCGGCTTCGGCTTCGGCGCCGCACTCGGGCTGCTGCTCGCGTTGATGCGGCTGTCGTCGGTCCCGCCGTACCGCTGGTTCGCCAAGGTCTACGTCGAGATCTTCCGCGGCCTGCCGGCGCTGATCATCTTCATCTTCATCGGTACCGGCATCCCGCTGGCGTTCCCCGGCGCGAAGTTCCCGCCCGGCGGCACGACCGGCAAGGTCGCCTTCGCGCTCGGCCTCGTCGCGGCGGCGTACATGGCGGAGACGTTCCGCGCCGGGATCCAGGCCGTGCCGAAGGGGCAGGTCGAGGCCGCGAGGTCCCTCGGCATGTCGAGCACCCGCGCGATGCGCTCGATCGTCATCCCGCAGGCGTTCCGGATCATCATCCCGCCGCTGACCAACGAGCTGGTCCTGCTGTTCAAGGACTCCTCGCTCGTGTTCCTGCTCGGCGTGCAGCTGCAGGAGAAGGAGCTCGCCAAGTTCGGGCGCGACATGGCCGGCTCGAAGGCGAACGCGACGCCGCTGCTGGTCGCGGCGCTGTGCTACCTGCTGATCACGATCCCGCTGGGCTTCCTCGTCCGGCGCCTCGAAGCCCGCAACGCGAAGTCCAGGTGACTCGATGACGACGACCGACCAGTACGCCGGACCGGCGATCGACGTGCGCGGCCTGCACAAGTCCTTCGGCGACAACGAGGTGCTGCGCGGCATCGACTTCCACGTCGACCGCGGCGAGGTCGTCTGCGTCATCGGGCCGTCCGGGTCCGGCAAGTCCACGCTGCTGCGCTGCGTCAACCTGCTGGAGGAGCCGACGGCCGGTCAGGTGTTCATCGGCGGCGTGGAGCTGACCGACGAGAACGTCGACGTCGACGCCGTACGCCGGCGGATCGGCATGGTGTTCCAGAGCTTCAACCTCTTCCCGCATCTCACGGTCATGGGCAACCTGACGATCGCGCAGCGGCGCGTGCTCGGTCGCGGCAAGGCGGAGGCCGACCGCATCGCCCACGACAACCTGGAGAAGGTCGGTCTCGCCGACCGCGGTGACGCCTTCCCGGCCCAGCTGTCCGGCGGCCAGCAGCAGCGCGTGGCCATCGCCCGGTCGCTGTCGATGGGGCCGGACCTGATGCTCTTCGACGAGCCGACGTCCGCCCTGGACCCCGAGCTGGTCGGCGACGTGCTCGCGGTCATGCGCGACCTCGCGCAGGACGGCATGACGATGATGGTCGTCACGCACGAGATGAGCTTCGCCCGCGAGGTCGCCAGCCGCGTCGTCTTCATGGACGAGGGCCGGATCGTCGAGGAGGGGAGTCCGGAGCAGGTGATCGGCAGCCCGACGCACGAGCGCACCAAGACGTTCCTGCAGCGGGTGCTCGACCCGGCGGCCGCCCACGTCGGCGAGGTGCCCGACCCCGGCCCGCGGCTGCGGGCGGGCTTCGACCCGACCGCAGCGCACCTGCCGTCGTCGGACCAGCCCGCCCGCTAGAACGCCGGGTTTCGAACACCTGTTCGGGGGATATCACCACGGCATGACAGCCAACGACACCACCAGCAGCAGCAACCAGCCGGGCGACGCGGTCAATCGCAACCCCGAGAAGGACCCCGACGAGTGGGTCACCGGTGACGAGCCGATGACGGGTCCGCAGGAGTCCTACCTCGGGACGCTCGCGCAGGAAGCGGGGCGCGAGGTCCCGAGCGACCTCACCAAGGCGGATGCGTCCAAGCTGATCGACGAGCTGCAGGAGCAGACGGGCCGCGGCCAGGACTCCTGAGCCGCGGCGCTCGACCGGCGGCGGCTGGCGGCCGGCGGCGGCTCGGGGCGGCGGCTCGGGCGGCG
>DASQMY010000074.1:0-1616 GCA_035645255.1 Mycobacteriales bacterium | reverse complement strand
GTCTGCAGCGCCGCGCGAACGGCGTCCCGCGCGGCGTGGATGTCGTCGGTGACCGTCACGCCCTTGCCTGCCGCCAGCCCGTCGTACTTGACGACGTACGGCGCGGCCTGGGTCTCCAGGTGCTCGAGCGCGGCCGTCACGTCGGTGTGCGCACGAGCCGAGGCAGTCGGTACGCCGGCCGCCGACATCACGTCCTTGGCGAAGGCCTTCGACCCCTCCAGCCGAGCGGCCGCCCCCGACGGCCCGAAGACGCAGAGACCGCGCGTGCGCAGGGCATCCGCGGCACCAGCGACCAGTGGTGCCTCTGGGCCGACGATCACCAGGTCGGGCGCGACCGCCTCGGCGAAGTCGGCGCACGACTCCGGGTCGACCATCTCGAGCGACCCCGGCTCGGCCACCGCGACCGTGCCGGCGTTGCCGGGTGCGCAGACGATGGAGGAGACCGCCGGGTCGGCCGACAGCGCGACGCACAGCGCGTGCTCACGCGCTCCGTTGCCGATGACGAGTACCCGCACCGGGCGACCCTCTCACGCACCCGCCGCGGCAGAGCAAGCCGGTCCGGGGAGCCTGACGGCACCGGCGTGTCAGACTGGTTGGACGAGCCGGCACGACCGAGTGCGCTGACGGGAGCCCAGCTGATGGGCGAGGACTTCGACACGCTGGACGGGTACCTCGGCGCGCTGTGGGACCAGAAAGGCAGCGACCTGCTGCTGACGGCCGGCGCGTCGCCGATGATCCGGGTCGACGGGCTGCTGGTGCGCCTTCCCGAGACGCCCGCGCTCCGGCCCGCCGACACCGAGCGGTTCCTGCGCGCGCTGCTCAACGAGAAGCAGGCGGCCGTCTTCGAGCAGCACCGGGAGCTGGACTTCTCGTTCAACTGGCGCGACCAGGCCCGGCTGCGGGCCAGCGCGTTCACCCAGCGCGGCTCCGTCGCCGTGGCGCTCCGGCTGATCCGCTACGAGCTGCCCAGCTTCGCCGACCTCGGCCTGCCGGAGGTGCTGACCCGGTACGCCGCGATGCCGCAGGGCCTGATCCTCGTCACCGGTCCGACCGGGTCGGGCAAGTCCACGACGCTCGCCTCGATGATCGACCAGATCAACAGCACGAAGGCGTGCCACATCCTGACCATCGAGGACCCGATCGAGTACGTCCACCGGCACAAGATGGCCGCGGTCAACCAGCGCCAGGTCGGCGAGGACACCGACAGCTTCTCGTCGGCGCTGCGGTCGGCACTCCGCGAGGACCCCGACGTCCTGCTGATCGGCGAGATGCGCGACCTCGAGACGATCCAGACGGCGCTGACGGTGGCAGAGACCGGCCACCTGGTCTTCGCGACGCTGCACACCAACGACACGGCGCAGGCGCTCGACCGGATCGTCGACGTCTTCCCTGCCGAGCAGCAGACGCAGATCCGCGTGCAGCTGGCCAACTCGCTGACCGCGATCGTCTACCAGCGCCTGCTGCCGCGGCCGGACGGCGGCCGGGTCGCGGCGTACGAGGTGCTCATCGCGACCCACGCGATCCGCAACCTCATCCGCGAGGGCAAGACCCGGCAGATCCGCAACATCATCTCCACCGGGCAGCGGGACGGGATGCAGACGCTCGAGGCGTCGCTG
>DASQMY010000073.1:0-2416 GCA_035645255.1 Mycobacteriales bacterium | reverse complement strand
GGCCCTCGGCCACCAGCTCGGTGAGGTCGACCTCCCGTGCGATGAACGCGGCCTCGCGGAACTGTGCCGGTGCGGCGGCCACAGCGCGCACCAGCCCGGCGGCGTCGGCGCTCGCCAGCTCGTCCGGGTCGTCGAGCAGGTAGTCGTCGACCGCGAGGCGGTCGGAGGGCGTCACGAAGGCCGCTCGGCCTCGTCGATCAGCAGGACCGGGATGTCGTCGCGCACCGGGTAGCGCAGCCCGCACCCGGTGCACACCAGCCGGCTGGCGGCGTCGTCGGCCTCCAGCGGGGCGTGGCAGTCCGGACACGCGAGGATCTCCAGCAGCGCGGGATCGAGGTTCATCGGCGGTCAGCCCTTCCGGATCAACGCGAGGACCTCGTCACGAAGCCGCTCCATGGTCGCCTGGTCGGTCGCCTCGGCGTTGAGCCGCAGCAGTGGCTCGGTGTTGGACGCGCGCAGGTTGAACCACCAGTCGGCGTGCTCGACGGTCAGCCCGTCCAGGCGGTCGACGGTGACGCCCGGGCGGTCGCTGAACGCCTTCTCCACCGCGGCGACGGCGCCCTGCTGGTCTCCGACGACGGAGTTGATCTCGCCGGACGCGGGGTAGCGCGCGTAGTCGGCCATCAGCGACGACAGCGTGTCGTCGTGCTCGCCGAGCGCGGCCAGCGTGTGCAGCGCGGCCAGCATGCCGGAGTCCGCGCGCCAGAAGTCGCGGAAGTAGAAGTGCCCGGAGTGCTCGCCGCCGAAGATCGCGCCGGTGCGCTCCATCTCGCCCTTGATGAACGAGTGGCCGACCCGGGTGCGGACCGGGGTGCCCCCGAGCTCGCGGACGATCTCCGGTACGGACCGGCTGGTGATGAGGTTGTGGATCACCGTCGCGCCCGGTTCGCGGCGCAGCTCACGGGCGGCGACCAGCGCGGTGATCGCGCTCGGCGACACCGGCTCGCCGCGCTCGTCGACGACGAAGCAGCGGTCGGCGTCGCCGTCGAACGCCAGCCCGATGTCGGCCTGCTCGGCGACGACCCGCTGCTGCAGGTCGACGATGTTGGCCGGCTCGATCGGGTTGGCCTCGTGGTTGGGGAAGCTGCCGTCGAGCTCGTAGTAGAGCGGCACGACCTCTAGCGGCAGACCGTCCAGGCAGGCCGGCGCGGTGAAGCCGCCCATGCCGTTGCCGGCGTCGACGACGACGCGCAGCGTGCGCGCACCGGAGATGTCGACGAGGGAGTGCAGGTGCGCGGCGTACGCCGAGAGCAGGTCGCGCTCGGACGTCCCGCCGGTCCGCTCGCCCGGCGGCGGTCCCCCGGCGAGCACGAGGTCGCGCACCGTGGTCAGCCCGGTGTCCTGGCCGACCGGTCGGGCGCCGGCGTAGCAGAGCTTGATCCCGTTGTACTGCGCCGGGTTGTGGCTCGCGGTCAGCATGGCGCCGGGCAGGTCGAGGCTGCCGGAGGCGAAGTAGAGCATGTCGGTCGAGGCCAGACCGATCAGGATGGCGTCGAGGCCCTGGCTGGTGACGCCTTCGGCGAACGCGGCGGCTAGGCCGGTGCCGGACTCGCGCATGTCGCGCCCGATGACCATCGCCGGGCCGCCGGCGATGCTGGCGAACGCTGCGCCGATCGCGCGGGCCGTCTCGTCGTCGAGCTGGTCGGGGACGACGCCCCGGATGTCGTAGGCCTTGACGATCGCGGCGACGTCGCGCACCAGGTTCGCATCCTCAGGTCCGTCCGATGATTGCCGGGATGCTACCCGGCGGCGGGGGACCGGCGCGGAACGGGTCGGCGGCGCGGTGCGCGCAGCCGGTTACGCTGGGTCAGGCGGTCTTCTTCTTCGCGGCGAGGGACAGCACCCGGTCGAGCGCGACCGACTCGCCCTCCTCGCGCCACGTCTTGTGCTCGCAGCGGTGGCAGGACGTCATCTCGACCAGCTGGCCGGCGGTCATGGTCATCGCGATCCGGGTGACCGCGGTGCTCGCACAGACGACGCAGGTGTCGGGCACGGAAGGGGCTCCTCGGGATCGCTCGGCGGATAACCCTGCATCGGCCGAACGCCGGAAACTCTTGAGCCGAACGGCGGGCGGCCGGATGCCTCAGCCGCCGCCGTGCGGGGCCGGCGTGGGCGCCGGTGGGCGCAGCATGCGCAGGTGACCGCGGCGCAGCCCGTCGCCGCCGTCCGGGCCGAACGGCGACGGCTCGCGCACCGCGTCGGCGAGCGCCTCCAGATCGTCGACCGTCGGGCGCCCCGTCGGCGGGACGTCCCGGCGTACGACGTCCCAGCCGCGCGGAGCGGTGAGCCGCGCGGCGTGCTCGGCGCACAGGTCGTAGCAGTGCGGCTCGTGGACGGGCGCGAGCGGGCTGACGACCGCCGCGCGGTCGCTGTAGACGTAGGTCAAGGTCGCGATGGCGGCCTCGGTGCACGCCGT
>DASQMY010000072.1:0-2792 GCA_035645255.1 Mycobacteriales bacterium | reverse complement strand
GCTCCCCGCGACACGGAAGTTACGTCCGTTGGCCGGCCGTCCGGCGCTGCAGCGGGCAAGTGAGCGGCTGCCGCCGCGCTCCAGCCTCGCCAGACTCGCCTGCTCGACCATCCACGCCGGCCGCCGAGACGCGTCGCCCCCGGCCCGCCGGCCGACCCGCCGAACCAGACACCGCGGCACACTTGCCGCAGCGGGCGCCGCGCCTACGATGGGCGCCATGGGTCCCGAGAGCCTCACCGAGCTGGTCCGCGCCGCGGCCGACGGGGACCAGCGCGCGTGGAACGCGCTCGTGGACCGGTTCTCCCGGCTGGTGTGGTCGGTGGCGCGGCAGCACCGCCTCTCCGAGGCGGACGCCGGCGACGTCGCGCAGGCCACCTGGCTGCGGCTGGTCGAGAACCTGGCCAGCCTGCGCGAGCCGGAAGCGGTCGGCGGCTGGCTCGCGACGACCGCTCGGCGGGAGGCGCTGCGCGTGATCAAGCACGGCGGCCGGCAGATCCCGACCGACATCGGAGCCGAGATCGACCTCGCCGACGACACAGCGGTCACCGACCCGGACCGGTTCCTGATCGCCGGTGAGCGCCAGGCGGCCGTCCGCGAGGCCTTCGCCGCGCTCGGGGAGGCCTGCCGGACGCTGCTCACGCTGCTGATGGCCGACCCGCCGCTGAGCTACGGCGAGATCTCGTCGACCCTCGGCATGCCGATCGGCAGCATCGGACCGACCCGGGCACGCTGCCTCGAGCGGCTGCGCAGATCACCCGCCCTCGCCGGTATCAGCGCCGGCCCGGCCCGCTCCTGAGGGTGGGAGGTAACGACATGGACGGCGCGCCGCACGACGACGAGCAGCTGCTCAGCGAGCTGCGCTCCGCGCTGGTCGACCACGATCCGGTGCCGGACGACGTGGTCGCCGCCGCGCGTGACGCGTTCGGCTGGCGGACGCTGGACGCCGACCTGGCCGCGCTGTCCTACGACTCGCTGCTCGACGAGCGGGAGCTGGCCGGGGTCCGGTCCGCAGGCGACGCGGCGCGGTTGCTGACGTTCGAGTCGCCGGTGCTCACGGTCGAGGTCGAGGTCGGCAGCGGCCGGATCATCGGCCAGCTGGTGCCGCCGCAGCCCGGCGAGGTCGAGGTGCGCCATGTCGGCGGGTCGACGACCGTGCCGGCCGACGCCGTCGGGCGGTTCGTCGCGAACGGCGTGCCGGCCGGGCCGGTCAGCCTGCGCTGCCGGACCACCGATGCGACGGCCGTGGTGACCGACTGGATCGTGCTGTAGCGGACCGGGTGCGGGTCGGCCGTCAGATCACCCGGCCGGCCCAGAACAGCGACCCGAGCAGACCGAGGACGAGCAGCCCCGCCGCTATCCCGGCGTAGCGGGCGCCCACCTCGCGCTCCTCGACGTCGTAGCCGACCCGGGAGCCGATGTCGTCGTAGACCTGCCGCAGGCCCTCAGCGGTGAACGCCTCGAAGAACGAGCCGCCGGTGATGTCGGCGACCGCGGACATCGCCGCGGGGTCCGACGGCACCTCGATCAGCCGGCCCTCGATCCGGACGACACCCTCGGACGTCCCGAAGGCGATGGTGTTGACCGGGATGTTCCGTTCCGCCGCGACCTGGGCGGCTTCCAGCGGAGGCCGGCCGACAGTGGTGTGCCCGTCGGACAGCAGCACGATCTCGGCGGCCGGGTCCTCGGGCTCGGCGCCCGGTGACCGACTCGCGCCCGGTGCCGGCGTGGCCGACGGCGGCGGCGAACGGGTGGGCGACGGCGCGGCCGCCGCGCGCTGCGCGTTGTCGGTCTCGATGGCGTCCAGCGCGGTCATGATCGCGTCGCCGGTCGCCGTACCCGGGCCGACCGAGATGGGCGGCAGCAGGCGGCTGACCGAGCCGAGGTCCTCGGTCGGCATGCTCAGCACCCGCGTCCGGCCGTCGAAGACGACGAGCCCGACGCGCATCCCCTCCGGCAGCGCGTCGACGAACTCCTGCGCGGCGTCACGCGCCGCGGAGAGCCGGTCCGGCTTGACGTCGGTCGCCGACATGGAGGCCGACACGTCGATCACCACCACGATCGTGGCGCTGTCCTTCGGCACGCGGACCTCGGTCACCGGCCGGGCCAGGCTGACGATCAGCGAGACCAGCGCGAGCGCCATCAGCGCCGCGGGCACGTGCCGCCGCCACCCCGGTCGGCGCGGCGCCACCGACGCCAGCAGGTCGAGGTTGGTGAAGCGGACGGCGTAGTGCCGGCGCCGCTGCTGCATGACGACGTACGCCGCGGCCAGCGCGACCACGCCGAGCAGCCACCACAGCATCCCGGGCGCGAGGAGCGTCACCGCAGCCTCCGGCGCTGCGCGACGAACGAGATGACGTCCCGGAGCCAGTCGCGGTCGGTGGACAGGATCAGGTGCGCGGCACCCGCCGCCCGCACCGCCCGCCGGTGCTCGGTGCGCTGACGCTCGGCGGCTTCCGCGAACCGCTTGCGGATCTTCGGGTTGGCGGTCTGCACCTCGAGCCGCCGGCCGGTCTCCGGGTCGACGAGGGTCAGCAGCCCGGTCGGCGGGAGCTCGCTCTCGCGGGGGTCGCGCACCTCGACGACGACGACGTCGTGCCGGGCGCCGAGCGCGCGCAGCTCGCGCTGCCACTGTCCGTCGTCGAGCAGGTCGGTGACCACGACCATCAGCGAACGGCGGCGGGCGGCCCGGCGGACCCGGCGCAGCGCGTCGGCCAGCGACACCGCGCCCTCGTCGGCACGCGGCCGCCGGTCGACGAGCCGCAGCAGTGTGAGTACGGCGGACCGTCCGGTCC
>DASQMY010000071.1:0-2245 GCA_035645255.1 Mycobacteriales bacterium | reverse complement strand
CTGGCCGATACGCCGCAGGACCTCGGCAGAACCGCGGGACTCCTCGGTGCTCTCGCCGGCATCGCCGGCGCCGACGGCGAGCGGCAGCTCCTCATCGCGCTCGAGAACAACGCCGAGCTGCGCGGCACCGGCGGCCTCATCTCGGTGTTCGCGGTCGCCACCACGAGGGGTGGCCGGTTCGAGCTCGGGCAGTTCCGCGACGTCGCGAGCGTCAGCGCTGATGCCGACGAGGCGAAGACTGTGGCCGCGCCCGCCGACTACACGGCCATCTACGGCCCCTTCCTGGCCAACACGACGCTGTGGAAGAACGCGAACATGTCGCCGATCGGCCCTGACTCGCTGAGCGTCATGGCGGGCATCGCAGAAGTGTCGCTGAAGACCAAGCCCACCGCTGTGCTGGTGCTCGACGTCCCGGCGATCGCCGCGATCCTGCGCGCCACCGGACCGGTAGAACTGCCGACCGGGCGCCCCGTGTCGGCTGAGACGGTGGTGGACGAGCTGCTCGTCCAGGCGTACGAGGACGTGCCGGACACCCTAGCCGGTCAGACCGAGCGCCGCAGACGCCTCCGCGTGACCGCCGACGCGATCGTCCGGCGACTGCTACGCGGAGGCGACATCGTCGCGCTGGCCCGAGGCCTGCAGCACGCCGCCGCAGGCCGGCACCTCATGCTGTGGTCTGCGGTGCCCGCCGAGCAAGCGGCGTTCGTCGCGTCCGGCACGGCAGGCGCCGTCCCGGACGACGGGACCGACCTGGTCAACGTCACGGTGCAGAACTTCGGCACCGGCAAGAGCGGCGAGGGCAACAAGCTCGACTTCTACGCGCACCGCACGGTCCGAGTGTCGGTCGTGATCGATGCCGACAGCGCCGAGACCACGCAGCACGTCACGATCGTCAACCGCTCGCCCACATCGGGGCTTCCCGATTACGTCGCCGGCACGACCAACCCCGGCCGCACCAACAACTTCGTCACGTTCGCCGTGCCGCGCGGCGCGGAGCTCCTGGCGTTCGAGCGCGACGGCGCCGCACAGGGCACGCGCTTCCACGAGGAAGGCGCCCACACCGTTCTCGTCGGCAGCGCCGCCATCGACCCCGGAGAGCAGACGTCGTGGACGCTGCGCTACCGGACGCGGCTGACTCGGCAGGGTTATCGGCTGTGGCTGGTGCCGCAGCCACTGGCGCGGCCGGCCACGCTGTCGGTGGACGTCACGGTGGACGGTCAGGCCAGCCCGTCCACCATCGCGGCCGGGCGGTGGGACGAGGTGCGGCAGATCGCCGTCCAGCCGGCGGCACGCGGGTGGTGGGAACGCACACGGGATCGCGTGAAGAAGTTCTGGGACGAGCCGGTCACGATCGGCTGAGTCAGCGCCCGACGCCGCGGACGACCTGCCCAACGGTCCGCAGGATGATCTTGAGATCCAGCCATAGCGACCAGTTCTCGATGTAGAAG
Organism: Mycobacteriales bacterium; assembly: GCA_035645255.1. GTDB lineage: Bacteria > Actinomycetota > Actinomycetes > BP-191 > BP-191 > DASQMY01. Next base: position 797 of record DASQMY010000071.1, on the reverse strand, counting down.
TTGTCGAACCGCGCACGGTCGTCGATCGACGTATCGCCGCGAAGCCCATGCACCTGCGCCCAGCCGGTGAGTCCGGCCGGGACCCGGTGACGTGCGGTGTAGCGCGGGTAGGAGAGGGTGAACTGCTCGACGAAGTGCGGCCGCTCCGGCCGTGGGCCGACGAGCGTCATGTCGCCACGGATGATGTTCCACAGCTGAGGCAGCTCGTCGAGCGACGTCCTGCGCAGGATCCGGCCCACGGGGCCGACCCGCGCGTCATCGGCGATGTTCCACCGGGTCTGCGACTCGCCCTCGCTGGCAGGCCGCATCGAGCGGAACTTCAGCACCTCGAACGGCCGGCCGTCGATGCCGACCCGCTGCTGGCGGAAGATGATGCCGCGCCCCGTCTCCAGCCGGACAGCGATTGCGCACACCAGCAGGACGGGCGACAGCACGACCAGTGCCACAGCGGCGCTGGCGACGTCGAGCAGCCGCTTGACCTTCCACATCGGCGAGCGGAACGCCGCGCGGCGGAGCCGGGAGATCGGGACGCCCCAGATGTGGTCGGTGTCGCGGTTGGTCGACATGAGCTCGAAGAGCCGCGGCACGAAGAATATCTCGCAATTAAGCCGGTCGCAGGTGCGGATGACCGACACCATCTCGGACTCGCGCGCCGAGCCGAAGGCCACGATCACGTCGTGGACGCCGAACTCCACGATGACCTTGGCCAGCGCGTCGTGGCCGCCCAGCAGCGCGACCGGTCGGCGGTCCGCGGGCAGCAACGGGTCTGAGTCGAGGAAGCCCACCGGAAGGAGACC
>DASQMY010000070.1:0-4895 GCA_035645255.1 Mycobacteriales bacterium | reverse complement strand
AGCGCGAGGAGGCGCTGCGTCGCGAGCAGGAGGAGCTCGCCGCCCGCACGAGCTCCACCAGCGACCCGGTCCGGATGTACCTCAAGGAGATCGGCCGGGTGCCGCTGTTGACCGCCCAGGACGAGGTCGACCTGGCCAGACGGGTCGAGGCCGGCGTCTTCGCCGCCGACAAGCTCGCGCGCGGCGGACTCCCGCCCGACCTGCGCGCCGATCTCGAGGCGATCGAGCGGGACGGGCACACGGCGATGCGCCGGCTCGTCGAGGCCAACCTGCGGCTGGTGGTGTCGATCGCCAAGCGGTACGTCGGGCGCGGGCTGCTCCTGCTCGACCTGATCCAGGAGGGCAACCTGGGGCTGATCCGTGCCGTCGAGAAGTTCGACTACACGAAGGGCTTCAAGTTCTCCACGTACGCGACCTGGTGGATCCGGCAGGCCGTCACCCGCGCCGTCGCCGACCAGGCGCGCACCATCCGCATCCCGGTCCACATGGTCGAGGTCATCAACAAGTGCGGCCGGATCGAGCGGCAGCTGCTCGCCGAGCTCGGGCGAGAACCGACCGACGCGGAGATAGCGCGTGCCGCCGACCTGCCGGTCGAGCGCGTCGCCGAGGTGCGCAAGCTCGCCCAGGAGCCGATCTCGCTGCACACGCCGGTCGGCGAGGAGAGCGACTCGAGTCTCGGCGACTTCATCGAGGACTCCGACGCAGTCGTGCCGCTGGACGCGGCCAGCTTCGTCCTGATGCAGGAGCAGCTCAGCGCGGTGCTGCTCTCGCTCAACGAGCGCGAGAAGCGGGTCATCCAGCTGCGCTTCGGCCTGACCGACGGCCACGCGCACACGCTCGAGGAGGTGGGCCAGGAGTTCGGGGTCACCCGCGAGCGGATCCGCCAGATCGAGGCCAAGACGCTGTCGAAGCTGCGCCACCCGTCCCGCGCGCAGAAGCTGCGCGACTACCTGGACTAGCTCTGCACTGCACTAGCCTCTGCGGCATGCAGCCGGCCCGGTCGTTCGCCTTGGTCGTCGACGAGTACGACTCGTCCCGGCCCGGTTACCCCGACGACGCGGTTCGCTGGCTGGTGGGGGACGTGCCGCTCGACGTCGTCGACCTGGGCGCCGGCACCGGCAAGCTGACCCGGTCGCTGAGCCGGCTCGGGCATCGCGTCGTCGCGGTCGAGCCGCTGGTGCCGATGCTGCAGCGGCTTCGCGACCAGGTGCCCGGCGCACGGCCGGTCGTGGGCAGCGCCGAGGCGATCCCGCTGGCCGACGGCACCGCGGACGCGGTGGTGGTCGCGCAGGCGTTCCACTGGTTCGACGCGCCGCGCGCGCTGGCCGAGATCGCCCGCGTGCTGCGGCCCGGCGGGCGGGTCGGCCTGATCTGGAACCAGCGGGACGAGACAGTTCCGTGGGTGGCCCGCCTCGGCGAGGTCATCGGCGCCGTGGAGACGCTCCCGGCGGGCTGGCTGGACTGCTTCCGGGGGTCCGCCTTCGGCGCGGTGGAGACGGCGCGCTTCCGCCACGTGCAGGAGTTCGATGCCGACGGGCTCTGCCGGCTGGCCGCCTCGCGGAGCTATGTCGCCAGCCTGGACGAGGCGGGCCGCGCCGAGGTGCTCGGCCGGCTCCGCGAGCTGCTCGCCGAGCACCCGGACCTCACCGGCCGGACGACCTACCAGCTCCCGTACGACGTCGCGGTCTACCGCGCCCCGCTGGTGTCCTGACCCGCACTCGTCGGCCGGCGCGACGGCAGGTCGGTGCAGGAACCTTGCGCGCACCACAGCGCCCGCTCCACGTCGGGGACCGTCCCGGATGATCAACCTGGCACGATGCCTTGATCGACTGAGCACCAGTTGATCATGGAATCGTGCCACCTTGATCAACTCCCGCGTGCAGCGGCGGGTACGGCGCCGGGTGAAACCCGATGGCGGTCTGTCGCACCCGGCTGTGAGACTGACCGGATGACCGACGTACTGCGAGCCCATGGGCTGGTGAAGGACTACCGCCGCGGGCGGGCGGTCGACGACATCACGCTGACTGTTCGCGCCGGGGAGCGGGTCGCGCTGCTCGGGCCCAACGGCGCCGGCAAGACGACCACGCTGCTGATGTGCCTCGGCGTCGTGCAGCCGGACGCCGGGTGGGTAGAGATCATGGGCCGGCGGATGCCCAAGAAGCGCAGCAGCGCGATGGAGCAGGTCGGCTTCGCGGCGGGCTACCTGCCGCTCCCGGACCGGCTCCGGGTCTGCGAGTACCTCCGGCTCTTCGCCGACCTCTACGCCCTCGCCGACCCGCAGACCGCGGCCGCCGAGGCGCTCGACCGGTTCGACATCGGCCACCTCAGCCGCGCGATGGGCACCGAGCTGTCCAGCGGTCAGAAGACGCTGATCGGGATCGCCAAGGCGACGATGCACCGGCCGAGCCTGCTCGTGCTCGACGAGCCGACCGCCTCCCTCGACCCGGACGTCGCGCTGCGCGTGCGCACCGGGCTGTCCGCACTGTGCGCCGACGCCGGCACCGCGCTGCTGATCACCAGCCACAACATGGTGGAGGTCGAGCGGCTGTGCGAGCGGGTCGTCTTCCTGGCTGCCGGCAAGATCGTCGCCGACGGCACGCCGGACGACGTGGCCGCGCTCTTCGGCCGCGGCGACCTCGAAGAGGTGTTCATCCACCTCGCCGACGAGCGGACTGCTCTGGCGGCGGCCGACCGAGGGGAGGGGGTCGCGTGAAGGCCCAACGCGTCCGGGCGATCGCCCGGCGACAGCGCTACGTCCTGCAGCGCAGCCCGCACCGCTCGTTCGACCTGACGCTGTGGCCGCTCGTCGACACCATCCTGTTCGGCTCGATCGCGGTCCTCTTCGCCCGGCAGAACGGGTCCGGCGGCGCGCAGGGCGCGGCCTACCTGCTGGTCGGCACGGTGCTCTGGCACGTCGTCTACCAGGCGCAGATCGCGGTCGCGACGGGCTTCCTCGAGGAGACCTGGTCGCGCAACCTGCTAAGCATCATGGTGACGCCGCTCAGCGAGGTGGAGTTCCTGGCCGGTGTGGCGTCGTTCAGCCTGATCAAGTCGGTGGCCGGCGTCGGCGTGGTGGCGCTGACGGCGACCGCGCTCTACTCGTTCAACATCACCGCGCTCGGCTTCGGGCTGATCCCGGTTTTCGCGCTGCTCACCGTGGTCGGCTGGGCGGTGGCGCTGTTCGTGGTCGGGCTGGTGCTCCGCTTCGGCATGGGCGCCGAAGCACTGGCCTGGGGCGTGATGTTCATCATCATGCCGCTGTCCGGTGCGTTCTACCCGATCACCGTGCTGCCCGGCTGGCTGCAGCCGGTGAGCAAGGCGCTGCCGACGACCCACGCGTTCGCGGCCGGCCGGTCGCTGCTCGACGGCGGCAGCCTGGACTGGGGTGCGCTGCGGATGGCGGCGATCACGACCGTGCTGTTCGTGCTGCTCGCCGGGTGGTTCGTCGTCCGGATGCTCGGGCTGTTCCGCAGGCGCGGCTACATCACGCGCTTCTCGTAGCCGGTCAGCTCGCCTTCCGGCCGGCCGCCGTACCGGCGCGGGTGAGCATGCGCAGCACCGCCCGCTCGATCTGGCCCTGGGTGGCGACCTGTCCGAACGCCACGTCGGCGCCGATCTCGGTCTGGTCCCACGTGATGGTGTCGCCGGCTTCGTAGAGGTCGATCACCCGCGGGTCGATGTACGAGGCGCGGCAGACCGCGGGCGTGTTGCCGAGGTAGTGCGAGACCTCCTGCACGGCGCGGGCGACGGCCCGCTGGCGGGCGGTGGCCTTGTCCGGCACCTCGGTCGACACGGCGAGCGCGACCGCTGCGAACACGGTGGCGTTCCACGTGCGGAAGTCCTTCGCGGTGAACTCCCCGCAGGACACCTGCCGGATGTAGTCGTTGATGTCGTGGGACTTCACGTCGATCCACCGGCCGCCGGATTGGTAGGCGAGCAGCTCCGGGCCATCGGTACGACGGCGCTTCAGCGCGCGGACGACCGCGACGACCTCGCTGTCGGCCATCGCCACCACCCGCCGCTTGCCGCTCTTGGCGATGTAGTCGAAGTGGATCGTCCCGTCCCGCGTGACCCGGACGTGCTCGCGGCGCATCGTCGCCAGGCCGAACGTGTTGTTGCGCGCGGCGTACGTCTCGGTGCCGATGCGGAAGAAGCCGAGGTCGAGCAGGCGCACCGCGCAAGCGAGCACCCGGTCCCTGGTCAGGCCGGCGCCGCGCAGGTCGGCGAAGACCCGCGCGCGCATCTCCGGCAGCGCCTTGCCGAACTCCAGCATCCGGTCGAACTTCTGCCCGTCGCGGCGGGTGCGCCAGTCGTCGTGGTAGCGGTACTGCCGCCGGCCCGCCGCGTCGACCCCCGTCGCCTGGATGTGCCCGTTGGGGTAGGGGCAGATCCAGACGTCGGTCCAGGCCGGCGGGATCGCCAGGTCGGCGATGCGCTGCAGCGTCTCCGGGTCGCTCACCCGGCCCCTGCCGAACTGCTCGTAGACGAAGCCGCGGCCGGCCCGCCGGCGCACGATGCCGGGCCGTGAGCAGTCGACACGCCGCAGGCGAGGCATGAGGTTCCGGTTCCCCCGCCGGGGGCCGGCCAACCGCCGGGCTGCGGGCGGGGGTGGCTAGTTGTTCGGCGAGTCGGTGCTGATGTCCTGGACCAGGTTGCCCGCGGTGGCGGCGTCCGACTCGACCGTCAGGTCGCCCAGCGAGACGATGCCGACCGCGCGGCCGTCCTGGACGACCGGGAGCCGGCGGATCGAGTTGTCCTTCATCAGCTGGATCGCCTCGTCGACGGAGGTGTCGGGCGAGACGGTCTGCACGTTGGCGGTGCAGAGGTCGATCACCTTGGTGGTGCTGGGGTCGCGACCGGCCGCGACGCCCTCGACCGTGATGTCGCGGTCGGTG